>NZ_AEPN01000061.1:0-14656 GCF_000185925.1 Paracoccus sp. TRP
CGTCGGGGGGCGGTTACAGCATCAGAGCCCCAAAAAACAGAGGAATGCGCCGGGTCTCTCGGCGCGCCGGTGTGACCAAGGCAAAAAGAGAAAGATCAGGCACAAACGAACAAAAAGAATACGGCGCGCCAGAGTAAATCGTCGAGATGCCCACGGCATTCGAGAATCCCGGTTCGTCATACGCAACCCATCCCGCAATAGACGAGTAGACCCGCAATGTGCCACCACCCAGACCCCGCGATCTGGATCCCTCAGGTGATCCGCTTCATCGCCGGCAACCTTCCCGTCCTTGATCGCAAGGGCGAGGAATGGGACCATATGTTCACCACCGCCTTTCAGTTCGGCTGCGAGGCGCTGGTTGCCCTCGGACAAGCCGAGGAGACCGGGCGAGGCGCGAGACCGCTGCCCCATCCCCGACTGCCGGGGATTCTGCCCAGATGGGACGACATCTGCGTCACCGTCCTCAGCCTCGCCCATCAGTGCGGGCTTCTCTCTTACAGACTGCCCGACGGGCGCGAATCCCCGGGGGGCGCCGAATGGTGGGGCCGGCGCGCGGGCGAGACCATGCCGCCGCCGAACATCAAGACAGAGCATTGGCTTGGCCCAGCCTGGGCCGCCCCGCAGGTGCTGCCGGTCCTGCGTCCGCTGGGTCTGATCGAATCCGGCCAATGGACTGTAACCGCGAAGCCTGTGCTCTGGCGCAAGGAGCCACAGGAATGGGATCTCGACATCGCCGCCGATTCGCGCTTCCAGCTGGCGCTGGATCGGGCCGTCAACGAGATGCCCGCAGACATCCGCCGCAGGCTGGACGGGCTGGTCACCATCACAGAGGCCGATGTCACCAAGGGGCTGATCCGACGCGAGGCCCATCAGCAGGGCCTGCGCGCGGAGCACGGCGTCAGCCGGGTGATCGGCCTGCCGCTCACCCGCGACTCGGTGCGGCAGGGCCTGATCTGCCTGCGCATCCATGATCTCGACTGGCTGTTCTTTTCGAACTGGCGGTGGCCGGACGGCTGGCTCTCCCCGCTCGAGCGGAAACGGGCGATGGAGATCTGGCACGATAGCCTCGCCATCCGCATGCGCAGGGCCGTCGTCGCGCAGCTTTATACGGACAGACCGGAGTTTGCGGGGTGAGCCGTCAAGACGATCTGGAAGCCCGGACCGGACGCTCCACCCAGCCCCAGATAAAATCCGGATAATTCGCGCGGATGGTCCGCTGCGCCCGGCTGGAGCCGCGCCCGGCACGTAGGACGTGGTCGACGCGCTTGCCCGTGGGCCGGCCCCATCCTCGACTGCCCCTCTTGAGAGTGAGATTTCCATATTTCGCAGTTGGTTATCCACATTCATGAACCCCGAGACCCGAGTTTGCAGCTTAGAGAGACGTTCCCATGCTCTATGATCACCTGAACAACAGCGGGCTCAGCCCCGCACAGGATCATCATCAACGACCGTCGACGGGCATACCCCTGCGGCGCAGGGAGCAGCTCGACCCATGGCGCGAGACCGGAGAGATATTGCCAAGAAGGACGGCGCCGCGCAGACGGCGTCCTCCACTTCGGCCTCTTCCGGCCCCTCTGCTGCGGCCGACACCACCGACAAACCCCTTGCTGGGAATCGGCAGGCCGCGCAGCATCCGGTGCAGCAGAATGCCCGCGCGCGCGACCTGTTCCACCATTTCCTGCGCGCCCTCGCCCGAGACGCCGCGCGCCGCGATCATGCCGCCGATCCCGACTGATCTCTTCCGCCTCGAAGGAGATACCCCATGACGAAGCAAAAATTGCGCGTGGCGATCTACGCCCGCTTCTCGACCGACAAGCAGCGCGATGCCAAGGCCGGCAAGTTCGACATCGTCCTGGCGGAAGCGCTCGACCGGCTGTCGCGCAAGCTCGCCGACATCGCGAAGTTTCATGAACGGATGGAGCACCAGGGCATCGAGATCCACACCCTGACCGAGGGCAAGGTCGATGCCATGCTGATCGGCATGAAGGGGACGATGAACCAGATCCTGCTGCGCGACATCGGCATCAAGACTCATCGCGGCCAGAAAGGCCGGGTGAAGGACGGCAAGCTCGCCGGCGGCAATGCCTACGGCTATGATGTGCTGCCCGGGATCGAGGTGAATGGCAAATCCGAACATGGTGACCGCGCCATCAACCGGGCGGAGGCCGAGGTGGTGCAGCGTATTTTCTACGACTATGCACAGGGAATGTCGGCGGGCAAGATCGCCGAAGCGCTGAACATCGAGCGCATCCCCGGCCCGCGCGGCGGCTGGTGGGGCAGTTCCAGCATTCTCGGCAACCGCGAGCGCGGCACCGGCATCCTGAACAACGAACTCTATGTCGGACGCCTCGTCTGGAACCGTCTGCATTTCAGCAAGGATCCAGATACGGGCAAGCGGAACTCGCGCCTGAACCCGCAGGACCGGGTGACCTCGGTCGCCGTGCCGCATCTGCGGATCATCGACGACGCGCTTTGGGATCAGGTAAAGGCGCGCCAAGGTGCGATGAAGACCAAGAACACGGATGTCCCGATCTGGGACCGGCGGCGCCCCAAGTTCCTGTTCTCGGGCCTGATGACCTGCGGGTGCTGCGGCGGTGGGTTCTCGAAGGTGTCCAAGGATGGTTTCGGCTGCTCGACCGCGCGGAAAAAGGGTGCCGCTGCCTGCACCAATATGGCGGTGATCAAGCAGAAGGATCTGGAAGCCCGGGTTCTGAGCGCCCTGGAACACCACCTGATGGACGAGGAAGCGGTGCGCATCTTCTGCGAGGAATACGCCGCCGAGCGCAACCGGCTGCAGGCGACCCGCGCGGCCGGGCGCGCCGACTTGGAGAAGGAGCTCAAGCAGGTCAGCACCGACCACAAGAAGCTGGTCGACGCGATCATCGCCGGTGTTCCCGCCGAACAGGTCAAGGACCGGATGATCGAACTGGACGCGCGGCGGAAAGACCTGGAGCGCAAACTCTCCGCCTCCCCCGCCCCGGACCCGATCCGCATCCATCCCGGCATGACGCGGACCTACCGCGCCCGGATCGGCCAGTTGATCACCAGCCTGCAAGATGCCGAGCGGATGGACGAGGCCAAGGAGGCCCTGAGGGCGCTGATCGAGAAGGTGGAACTGGTGCCGGCTCCGGCAGAAGAAGGCGAGACCTGCAAACCCGGCCTCGCGATCCATCTTCACGGTGCGCTGACGAGCCTGCTGCGCTTGGCCTGCGGGTTGCCGGTGCATGAGGTTGTCGAAGCGGCGGAGCAAATGCAAAAAGCCCCGCGGAAAGCGGGGCATGGAGGGTCAAACAGTGCGCATCAAGGAGATTCACAAGATCAACATACTGATAACATTGGAGAATTAGTTTTGGTTGCGGGGGCAAGCAACCGCCGTAATCTACCTGAGTTGAAATGCGCGGTTTAACCCCTACCCTGCCGCAAATGCAGCGCCCGGCCCCGCGGCCATCTCTCGCTTTTGTTAGCCATCCCGACGCCTGGATGGTCCCCTCAACATCCAAGGTCAGATAGGGTATTCGGCTTGCGCCCCCAGTTCCCATCCTGGACGTCATTAGGTGCTACGCTTCGAGTTGCTCGTATATCCCCGAACTGGCCGTCATCGCGCCGCAGCAATTCGGTATCGCCATTTCCCTGCCCGACGGTGGGACGGTGACGGCCGGGGACGCAGCAAAGCCGCTCTCGATCCAGTCGATTTCCAAGGTGTTTTCGCTTGCCTGCGTCCTCGGCCGCATCGGCGATCAGATCTGGACCCGCGTCGGACGCGAGCCTTCGGGATCGCGCTTCGATTCAATCCAGTTGCTCGAAATCGAACATGGTCGCCCCCGCAATCCCTTCATCAATGCCGGTGCAATCGTGGTCACGGATGAATTGCTGGCCGGCCGCGCACCCAGGGAAGCTCTCGCCGAGATCCTGGGCCTTGTGCGAACACTGGCCGAGGACGATGATATTCATATCTCCGAATCCGTGGCGCAATCCGAAACAATGACCGGCCACCGCAATCGGGCATTGGCGCATTACTTGAAGTCTTACAACAATCTGCTCAATAACCCCGAACATGTGCTTGGCACCTATTTCCACCAATGCGCGATCGAGATGTCATGCATCCAGCTGGCAAAGGCGGGCCGCGCCATCGCCGGCCTGCCCGACGCCTCGGCGATAATCTCGCTGCCCAAGGCGCGGCGGTTGAATGCGCTGATGATGCTGTGCGGCCAATATGACGGATCGGGCGAATTCGCGTTCCGCGTGGGCCTGCCGGCGAAATCCGGCGTCGGCGGCGGCCTGCTCGTCATCGTTCCGGGGCGCGCGTCGATCGGCATCTGGTCGCCGGGCCTCAACGTTTTCGGCAACTCCCATATGGGAACCCATGCGGCCGAGCGGCTGGCCCATGCGATGAATTGGGCGGTCTTCGGGTGACATCATATCCGCAGTGCAAAGAAAGGGCTGATATCGCAATGATGACCTGCTTGTCCCGGCATCCGGACCATCGGCCCTTTGTGCATTTCCAAGCCCACCAATACAGTTGCATTTTGAGGCGCATATGCGCGAGCCTTGCTGCGGCTTGATGGGCTCTTCTCCAGGTTGACCAGGCGGTGATTTGAGTTGCCTGGATCTGACGCTGGGCCATGCGGTTCGCGATGCGCCGGATTTCCTGGATCGACCAGCGGATCAGTTCTGGCGTTCTGCCCTCGTCTTGCGCATCGTTTTTTTGGGCGGCGCGGCATTGGCATGATGGCGGATGCTGGCCATCATCGCGAAGGCCAGCATGACCAGCGAAACATGCCGGTGCCAGCCATGCCAGGAGCGGGTCTCGTTATGATCGAGGCCGAGCTCATTCTTTGCGGTCTCGAAGCTGTCTTCGATCGCCCATCGATGCCCTTCGACGCGGACCAGCGTCTCCATCGTGGTGCCCTGCGGCGACCATGTGGTGAAGAAGGCCAGATCACCATCGGCAATATTGCGTCGGATCAGCAGGCCCCGGGTCCAGACGCCGCTGAGATCAGCATTGAATTCGCCAGCATCGAGATCGGCGAGATCAAGGTAGGCCCAGTCGTGAAGCCGCTCGCCCTTGGTGCCCGCGCCGGCCGACAGACGTTGCCAAGCCTCGGGCGGCAAGTCTCCCGCGATGCTCCCGGCCGTCCCGCTGACGGCATAGGCAGCACGCAAAGGCCGTGCCAAGGCCACCCCGGATCGGGAAAGCTCGCGCCCGCCGGATGCGATCCGGCCCGGATACAGGAATGGCAGGACACCGCCGCCGGTTTCCGCGCGGCGACGGTCGCCCTCATAGAAACGCAATGACCTAACCTCCCCTTTGGGTCTCTCGTTCATAACAAGAGTCTGCGGGTTTGAGATTGGTAATCGGGCCGGCCGTCCCCGGCAAACGCGCCGGGCACGAAGCCCTCAAATTGCTCCAACGTCCGGCACGCTTCGCGCGGCGTCTGGTTTTCCAGAGACGAATGCTGTCCGACGGCGTTGCAGAAGGTCATCCATTTCCGGTTATCTGCAACTCCCTTTTGCAATTTGGCATTCCGCGGCGGGCAATCACCCTCTCTACGCCCGTATGGGGTTCGGTTTGGCAAAGTGGCACGCTGCCTGCTGCGCGCCTGCGGCGGTTGCCAACGCAGGCCTTTCCCGTCGGCATATTTCCTGTGCGATGGGGCAGCGCGTATGAAAACTGCAACCCGGTGGGATCTTCGTCGGGCTGGGCACGTCTCCGCCGAGGATCAATCGCTTGCGGCGCTTTATCCGGCCGATTTCGGGCGCGGCGGACAGCAGTGCCTGCGTATATGGATGCTGCGGTGCCTCGTAGATCTGCTCTTTCGGGCCAATCTCGACGATGCGCCCCAGATACATCACGGCCACGCGGTCGGCGATGTGGCGCACCACGGCCAGATCATGGGCAATGAACAGGGATGCAAAGCCCTTTTCGGCCTGAAGATCCTGCATCAAGTTGATGATCTGCGCCTGAATCGACACATCCAGCGCCGAGACGGGTTCATCCGCCACGATGAAACGCGGCGAGACCGAGATGGCACGGGCGATGCAGATCCGCTGGCGCTGCCCACCTGAGAACTGCCGCGGATTGCGATCCATGACTGATGTCGGCAATCCGACCTGACGCAAAAGCTCTGCGACCTTTTCGCGCCGGTCGCGCTTGTTGGTGACAGTGCCGAAGACCTCCATCGGTTCGGCGATGATCTGCGCGATCGTCCGGCGCGGCGACAGCGAGCCATAGGGATCCTGAAACACCATCTGCGCATGGCGGCGGAACTGACGCATCTGCCTGCGCGACAGGCCGGTGACCTCGGTCTCGTCCAGCCAGACTTTGCCTTCGCTTGGCTCGATCAGGCGCAAGAGCAGGCGGCCGAGGGTCGATTTCCCGCAGCCGGATTCGCCCACTACTGCCAGGGTTTCGCCAGCCTTCATCGTCAGGTCGATGCCGTCCACCGCCCGCACCGCGGCGCGCTTGCCCCCCAGCAGGCCGCCACCGCCTTCGAAGGTCTTGCCCAGTCCTTCAACCCTGAGAATATCGGCCGTCATGCGATTGCCTCCGCTGTCATTGGGGTGTCTGCCGTGACCCAGCAGGCCGCCCGCTGATCGCGGCCGCGCGGCGTCAGCGCGGGCATTTCCCGGGCGCAGATGTCGCGTTTCAGTTCGCAACGCGGTGCGAAGGGGCAGCCCGCCTTGATGGTGCCGGGCGGCGGAACCGAGCCGGGTATCTGATAAAGCCGCCGTGCGCTGGTTTCCAGCGACGGCACCGCGCGCAGAAGGCCGCGGGTATAGGGGTGCTGCGGATTGCCGAACAGGTCGTCAACCGTCGCCGTCTCGACCACATGGCCGGCATACATGACCACGATCCGGTCGCACAGCTCCGAGATCACGCCAAGATCGTGCGAGATCATCAGCACCGCCGTGCCCAGCCGTTGCCGCACTTCGCGCAGCAGGTCCAGGACCTGCGCCTGGATGGTTACGTCCAGCGCGGTCGTCGGTTCATCCGCGATCAGCAGGCGCGGGTTGCAGGCGACGGCGATGGCGATCATGACGCGCTGGCGCATCCCCCCGGACATCTGGTGCGGATAGGCCTTCATCCGTGCCTGGGGGTCGGGGATGCCCACCAGGCGCAGCAGCTCGATCACGCGCGCCCGCCTGTCTTCTCGGGACATTTGCTGGTGCAGCATGATCGCTTCGGCGATCTGGGCCTCGACCGTCATCACCGGGTTCAGCGAACTCATCGGTTCCTGAAAGATCATGGCGATGTCGCGACCACGGATGTCCGGCATCCGGTCCGGGGGCAGCGCAAGCAGGTCGCCCTGACCCTCCAGCCGAATCCGGCCACTGGTCAGGCGGCCCGACGCAGGCAGCAGGCGCATGGTCGCAAGCGAGGTCATCGACTTGCCCGACCCGCTTTCGCCAACCAGCCCGACGGCCTCGCCTGCCGCGACTGACAGGCTGACGTGATTGAGAACACGCACCGGATTGCTGACGGGGCCAAATTCCAACGTCAGATCGGATATTTCAAGCAGTGGTTCAGCCATTATTTGATCTCCGGATCCAGTGCGTCGCGCACGGCGTCACCGATGGTTGAGATCGCCAGCACGACGATGGTGATCGCAAGCCCCCCTGTCAGTATCGGCCAGGGCGTGGCGAACATGTTGCCGAGGCCCTCGCGGATGATGTTGCCCCATGACGGCGCGGGCGGCTGTGTGCCGATGCCAAGGAAGCTGAGCGTAGCTTCAAGCCGGATGGCCGAGGCGCTCCACAATGTCATCAGCACCACGATCGGCGCCGAGATATTGGGAACGACATGGCGAAAGATGATGATGGAGGTTGAAACGCCCGAGGCAACTGCTGCCTCGATATAGGGCTCTTGCTTGACGGCCAGCGTCGATGCGCGGGCAACACGGGCAAAACCGGGCGTGAAGGCAATGGTCAGGACCGCGACCACATTCCAGAACCCGCCGCCAAGCGCCGCCGCGACCAGAATGGCCAGCAACAGTTCGGGAAAGGCCAGCAGCATGTCGATGATGCGGGTCACGACGCGGTCGATCCAGCCGCCGAAATAGCCTGCGGTGACGCCAAGGAACGTGCCCGCAATGGCCGCGAAAACCGGCGACAAAAGGCCGAATATCAGCGAATTACGCGAACCATAGATCAGTCGCGACAGCAGGTCGCGCCCGAACTGGTCGGTGCCCAGCAGATAGTCGGACGAGGGCATCGCATTGATGGCGATGAAGCTTTGGGCCATCGGATCCCTGGGCGCGATCCAGGGCGCCAGGATGGCGACGACGGCAAAGACAAGCACCGTTGCCAGGGAAATGATGACGGCGGGCCGTCCGGCCACCACCTCGCCCGCCAGACGGCGCAGCCGGGGGGCTTCGGGCAGCGGGATTGCTTCTGAATTGGCCATTATTGCACCCGGATCCTGGGGTCGATGATGACGTAAACCAGTTCCATTAACAGGTTCACGACGACGACGGCGGCGGCGAAGACCACGACGCCCGCCTGGACGATGGGGTAGTCGCGCTCGGTGATGGCGGTGATCAGCAGCTTGCCCAGGCCGGGGCGATTGAAGACCAACTCGACCGCGACCGAACCCGACAGCGTTGACAGGATCGACAGGCCCAGCCCGGTCGAAAGCGGCAGCAGGGCATTGCGCAGCGCGTGGCGATAGATCACCCGGTTTTCCCGCGCGCCCTTCGCGCGGGCGGTGCGCACGAAGTCGCGGCCCAGCACCTCGAGCAGCGCGGTGCGCGTCAGGCGGCCGAGAAAGGCGACCTTCAAGAGTGCCAGCGTCAGGGCGGGAAGAACCAGGTGATGCATCCGGTCCGCGAAACCGTCGCCGGCCCCGCTGATGGGGAACCAACCCAGCGACAGCGAGAAGACGATCAGCAGCACCGCGCCCAGATAGAAATCCGGGATCGCATAGCCGAGCAGGGAAAACACCCGAAATCCCGTGTCCGGCGCGCGGTTGCGATTCAGCGCGGCCATGACGCCCAGGGGAATACCGCCCATGATGCCCAGAAGAACCGCCGCGATGGTCAGCTCGACCGTATAGCCGAGGTTCGAGACCAGCAGTTGCGCCACCCGTTCGCCCGACATCAGCGACGTGCCGAAATCGAAGCTCAGCATATCACGCATGAAATGCAGGTATTGCAGCCACAACGGATCGTTCAGGCCAAAGCGCTCGCGGAACTGCGCGATGGCTTCGGGCTGGGCGCCGTCGCCAAGCGCAGCCAAGGCCGGATCCCCAGGCAGGACGCGCATCGCCAGAAAAACCAGCGTCAGGACCAGCAGCATGGTCGGCACGGCATCAAGCAGCCGCGTCAGAATATAGCGTGCCATGTAACCTCCGCTCGCGCTCAGGCGCGCTGCGCCAGATCAAGGCGCCAGCGCGCATAACCGCTTTCGACCTCATAGCCGAGATCGACTTCGGGATTGCGGATGATGGCATAGCCAAGGTTGCCGATTCCCATCAGGGGCAGATCCTCTTGCACCTTCTTCTCGATCTCGCGTCCGATTGATGAATATTCTTCGACCGTGGTGGCCTGTCGCATCGTCTCCAGTTGATCATCCACGCCGGGCATTGCGATGCCGTAATGGCTGAAGTTGTCGCCGCCGGTCCCATCGGATTTCACCACCGCTGCGCTGGACAGATAGCGCGACATGTATTCCAGCGGCACCGGGGGAAGGCTTTGCGAATACAGCACCAATGAATTCGCATCCTGCCGATTGGCGCCGTGGAAGGCCGCATGATCCATGATGTTCAGGTTCATGTTGATGCCAGCCGGACGCATGAGTTCTTGCAGGATCAACATGATCGAGCGGTAATCCTCGCGCTGGCTGATACCGGCGGTGAAATTCAGGCCGTTTCCGTGACCGGCTTCGATCAGCAGTTCGCGGGCGCGATCGGGATCGTAATCATAGCGCAAGTCGTCGGGCAATTCTTCTGCGGCCCAGCCAGAGGGATAATCCGGCGGCGAAAGCGTCCATGTCTGCGCGCCGAACGGAGCCAGCGCTTGGGCGACCACCGCACTGTCAATTGCGGTAGCGATCGCCTTGCGCACCAGAGGGTTGTCGAAAGGTGCCTTGGTCAGATTGAAGAACAGGGTGTTGAATGATCCCGGCTGCGTCTGATCGACAATCAGAGCGTCGTTCTGTTGCCGGATCTGCTGCACCCATCCGGGTGCGCGCACGGCCTCGATCATGTCCACGTCGCCCGACATCAGCGAAAGAGTGCGCGAGGTCGTGTCAGAGGTATAAAGGAACTCGATCCGCGCGGTTTTCGGGGTCTCGCCCCAATAGCCGTCAAAGCGCAGCGCGTTGACACCGCTGCTTGACATGCGCTCGACCGCATAGGGGCCAGTGCCGATGGGTTCCTTGCCGAAATTCTCGCCCTTCTCCTCGACCGCGTTCTTGCATACGATCTGCGACGTCGGGATCGAGATCACGCCCCCAAGGAAGAACGGGTCCGGTCCATTCAGCGTGAATGTCACCTCATCGGGCCCTGAGGCCACGACACTTTTTACATTGGCATAGGATGCCGTGGCGATCCCCTCACGCATGGCGCGTTCAAAGGTGAACACGACATCCTCGGCGGTCAACGTACCATAATCGCCATGAAACGGGACATCCTTGCGCAGCTTGAAAGTCCATGTTCTGGCATCGTCGGACTTGTCCCAGGATTCGGCAAGCATCGGGCGATACTCGTTATCCTGCGTCGCGAACTTTCCATTCGGCGGCGAGACGAGATGCTCATAGACCTGAAGATTGACCCAGTTATCGGCCCCCAGCGTGCTGAAAATCGGGTCGATCACGCGCGGCGACGTGGCGGCAAGCGCGATACGAATCGGACGATCCGACCCCTGCGCGCGCAGCAGCCCCGGAGCGGTAAAACTTGCCGCAGCCGCTGCGACGGACATGTGCAGAACTCTGCGTCGATTGATCAGCATATTATTCCTCCCTTGCTGCCCCGTCAGGGGCTGATGCCATCCGGCCGGACCTCTCCAGCGATCACGAACCGGTGGGTTTTGATCAGCGTCTGCCGGTGAAACGCTTTCTTGATTCCAGGACATGGCGCCGCATCGCCTCCTCTGCGGCGGCGCTGTCGCGGGCAACGATGGCTGCGACGATGGCTGCATGTTCGTCATTCGCCTCGGCCGTTACGCTGGCGAGATAGAACAGCCGGAACAGATGCACATGCGTGTAAAGACGGGACAGGGCATCGCGCACCAGTTCGTTACCGCTGCCCTGCGCAATCAGGTCGTGGAACTGCCCGTCCGCTGCGGCGAACTCGCCGTAGCTTTCCTTGCCATCCGGATGGATTTCATCCATGCGGGCATCCAGCGCCACCAGTCGCGCGATGTCTTCGTCATCCATATGCACGGCAGCGCGCCCGGCAGCATAAGGCTCCAGCAGCAGGCGCAGATCATAAAGCTGCTCCAGCCGCTGCTCATCAATCTGGGACGCGGCGCTATAGCCTATCAGGTGGGTTTTGACCACCAACCCCTGCGCCTCCAGCCGTGACAGCGCCTCGCGGATCGGGGTTTGCGACACGCCAAGTTCGCGGACAAGATTGTCCACCGAAATCCGCGCACCGGGCGGAATTTCCAGCGCCATAAGCTGCGCATAAAGAGTTTCATACACTTCGTCCCCCAGCCTGCCGGGGCGCTGGATAGAGCGCCCTTTCTGCCGGGGCTGATCCTTGGTGCGACCTGTCATCGTTCTGTCCGTTCGGTGTGACTTGACGATTCGGTAATAGCAATTTACCCATGATCTCGCAATCAAATATCCGATCGGATCGGAAATATGACATGAAAATTGACGCAAAACAGCTGGAACGCACAGCGATGACGGCGCTGTCAAAGCTGACATCACAGGAAAACGCCGCCCAACAGGTTGACCTGCTACTGGAGGCAGATCTGCGCGGCGTCGCCTCACATGGGATGCTGCGCCTGCCGCGAATCATCCGCCGCATCCGCAATGGCGTGGCCGATCCCGCGCAAACGGGACAGCATGATTGGCGCGGCAGTGCATTGCTGCAGGTGGATGGCCGCAATGGTCTGGGCCCGATCGTGGCCAATGCCGCTATTGCCGCGCTTGAAAGCCGGATTTCCGAAACCGGGGTCGCGGTGGCCGCCATCCGCAACTCGAATCACCTGGGGATGCTGGGCTATTACGCGGAACGCGCGGCATTGAAGGGTCTGACCATGATCGCGCTTACCACAAGCGAGGCGCTGGTTCACCCCTGGGGCGGACGACGCGCGATGATCGGCACCAATCCCATCGCCATCGGCCTGCCCGCGGGACGGAAGGGCCAGGCCGATGTGTTCATGATGGATGCGGCCACCAGTCTTGTTTCCATGGGTGAAATCCACGATCACGCCAATCGCGGCATGGCCATTCCCGACGACTGGGCGTTGGATGCCGAGGGTCGCCCGACCACCGATGCCAGCGCCGCCAAGTCAGGCGCTATCGCGCCTTTCGGCAAGGCCAAGGGTTACGCGTTGGGACTGGCATTCGAACTGCTGGTGACGAGCCTTTCGCGCGCCGCCATCGGGCGCGACGTGACAGGCACGCTGGACGACACGACCACCTGCAACAAAGGCGATCTGTTCATCCTGATCGACGGGCCGGGTTATGACCTGCGCCCCTATCTTCAGGCGCTGCGGGACGAGGCTCCGGCAGAAGGTTTCACTCAGGTGACGATCCCCGGCGAACGGGGTCGGGCGGCGCGTGACCAGCGCCTGCGCGACGGCGTCGATCTGCCCGAGCCGCTTTGGCAGGAAATATGCGACCTCGCCCGCTAACGGCAGGATAATTGGGAGGACAGGAATGGATTTCATGAACTTGGGCGTCATGCGCGCGCCGCGACATCTGGTCTTTGGTGCGGGCCAGCGCGGCTCGCTGCCACGTTACGCCAGCGCATTCGGCACGCGCGCATTGATCGTCACCGATACCCGCATGGCGCAGGACGAAAGCTTTTTGCAGATGCGGCAGGCCCTTGAGGCGCAGGGCATTGCCACGCAGGTTTTCGACGGCGTGGCTGCGGAACTTCCACTGTCCTGCATCGAAGCCGGTGCCGAGGCCGGGCGAACGGCCGACGCGCAAATGATCATCGGCATCGGCGGCGGCAGTTGTCTGGATGCAGCCAAGGTCATCGGCGCCCTGCTGACGCATGGTGGAGCGCCGCAGGATTATTACGGTGAATACAAGGTTCCCGGTCCGATCATGCCGCTGATCCTGCTGCCCACCACCTCGGGGACGGGATCCGAGGTGACGCCGGTCGCCGTGCTGGACGATCCGCAGCGGGCGATGAAGATCGGCATTGCCAGCCCTTATCTGATCCCCGAGATCGCGATCTGCGACCCGGAACTGACGATCAGCTGCCCGCCTGGCCTGACCGCAGCATCAGGCGCGGATGCCATGACGCATGCGATCGAGGCGTTCACGACCCTGCGCCGCGCGCCCGATTCCGGCCTGTCGCTGGATCACGTCTTTATCGGCAAGAATGCGATCAGCGACAGTCTGGCGCTTGAGGCGATCCGTCTGATCGCGGCCAATCTGGCCCGCTGCGTCAGCCACGGCGACGATCTGGAGGCGCGTAGCGCGATGATGCTGGGCTCGACATTGGCCGGGCTGGCTTTTGGCGTGGCCGGAACCGCGGCAGCCCATGCGATCCAGTATCCGGTCGGCGCCATGACACATACCGCGCATGGGCTCGGGGTGGCGACCTTGATGCCCTATGTCATGGCGTGGAACCGCCCCAGCTGCGAGGCTGACTTCGCCCGGATCGGCGCGGCGATGGGGCTTTCGGCTACCGGCAACACCACCCGGCAGGCCGAGGCCGCGATTTCCGCCATCGCCGCGCTTTTCGCGCAGGTGGGCATCCCTGCCACCATCGCCGAGCTTGGCGTTCCCGAGGACCGGCTGGACGAAATCGGCCAACTGGCGCTCAGCGCCGAGCGGCTGATCAAGAACAACCCGCGCCTGCTTGACGCCGAAGGCATGGAC
This sequence comes from Paracoccus sp. TRP, assembly GCF_000185925.1. Taxonomy (NCBI): domain Bacteria; kingdom Pseudomonadati; phylum Pseudomonadota; class Alphaproteobacteria; order Rhodobacterales; family Paracoccaceae; genus Paracoccus; species Paracoccus sp. TRP. The sequence goes on from NZ_AEPN01000061.1 coordinate 14,008, forward strand.
CGGATCGTCCGGGCCGCGCATTCGGGCGATCTCGACCTTCTGACCGCTACATTGCCCCGAAAGGCTGCATTCCAATGAGCTATCACGATACCATCTCGCATGAACTCGGCTTTGACCCGCAGGCGCTGCGCGGCGATTTGTGGATCGACGGCGGCTGGCGCAAGGGTCGCGGCGGCGATCCGATCCCGGTCATCGACCCCTCGACCGGGAATACGATCACGCAGATCGAAAACGCCAGCATCGACGACGCCATGGATGCCGTCGCCGCCGCCGAGGCCGCGCTGCCCGGCTGGGCCGCGACCCCGCCGCGCGTGAAATCCGAAATCCTGCGCCGCTGCTATGAGTTGATGATCCAGCGCAAGGATATGCTGGCCCGGCTGATCAGTCTGGAAAACGGCAAGGCGCTGCCCGACGCGCAGGGCGAGGTGCTGTATGCCGCAGAATTTTTCCGCTGGTTCGCCGAAGAGGCGGTGCGGCTGAACGGCGAGCTTTATACCGCGCCCTCGGGCGCGAACCGCATCATCGTCACCCATCGCCCGATCGGTGTCGCGGTGATGGTCACGCCCTGGAACTTCCCTGCCGCCATGGCCACCCGCAAGATCGCGCCCGCGCTGGCGGCGGGCTGTTGATTTCCGTCGAGACGTGACCC
>NZ_AEPN01000060.1:0-15482 GCF_000185925.1 Paracoccus sp. TRP
GAGCGGCACCAAACCGTGACAGGTCCAGCATGCTTAACGTGATCGACGAGTTCACGCATGAGGCGCTGGCGATGACCTGTGTTTCGGTTCGGGTTGCGATGTTGACGATTGCCGGCGTCACGCGTTCCAACACCGGAGCTGCGGTCACCAGCCCTCGTTCATCAAGCTCAAAGGCTGTCTCGCCCTTTGTCGGAAAAGGGCGCAAACAGCGCAATCAAAAGGGCAAAAAGCATGACCAGCCAGCGCGTGCGGGCTGTATGTGACAAAGGCATGGGATTCTCCTGCATGAAAAAAGCCGGTCCCGGAGACCGGGGCCGGCACTGGAAATCAGGCGGTCTGAGGTCCACCCGAACCGCTGGCGGACCAGATCCGCGCACCCGTCCAGGCAACCAGGGCAAGGCCGCCCATGACATGCAGCGCAGCAAGCCAGACGGCATAGCCGGCGGCCGTGGCCCAGGGACTGAGCGCAACCCAGAGCCCAGCCACCAGCAACAGGCGGTCAGCGATGGGATGTCCCGTCAATACCAGCCACAGCGTCAGCGCGACAATCGCTGCGCCCGTGACAATGCTGTTCCAGAAGGCGGCAGGGGGCAGCGAAAGCATCAGCGGCAACGCAGCCATCAGTAGCCCCGCAACGATGGAGGCCCCGGCCGCGATGCGATAACGGATATCACGACGGTCTGAGATCCAGTGTGCAATCATCGTTCAACCTCCTTTCTGTCGATCGTCAATTGGGTTTCGCCAGCCGCATCGGCTGCGACGGCGGCAGGAACGGGCGAAGTTCATCGGGTCCCAAGACACCAAGCGCGATGTCTCGCAGCGCAGTATCTATCGCGTTTTCATCCGCGTCATCCAGCCCTGCACGCGCGTCTTCGCGCAGGCTGCGGGCACGCGCGGACGCTGCCAGAACCAACCCGAAGCGGTCGGGCATGACAGCCTGACATTCAAGCGCGACAAACGGATCCATGGCGCCGCCTCCTCAGGCCGCCCGCTGCCGGTGCTGCGCCCCTTCAAGTGCCCGCAGCGCGGTTTCGACCTCGGCCAGCCGCGACTGGCGGTGATGTTCGGGCATGCCCTCCGATGTCGCCTGATCCTGAAGATATTCGTTGAACGCCATGTTCATCAGGATCGAGCGGCGCACATCCAGCGGCAGGCTGGTATCGTGTGCCACCTCCATTGGGGCGGCGCCTTCTCGGGTGCTGTCCGTCGCAGATGCAAGCGCATCGCGATAGGCGTCGCGGTGCTGTCCAAGGCCCAGCCGGTCAAGCGTCTGGTCAGAGAAACGCCGCAGCCGTGCTGCATGGGCATGACGCTGACGCTCGGCCGCCTGTTCCCTGCGGCGGGCCTCGGCTTCGCCCGGCGGCAGGTGGACCTCATAGGCTATGCCCAGACGCTCGGCATGTCGGATCGCCGCGTCAAGACTGGGAAAGGTCAGTTCAACCTGATGCGCCGTGTCCGTGCCCGAGGTCCAGCCCATCAGGGGCTCAAGCTCGGGGCCCGACTGACGCTCGATCCGCAGGCGCCACTGATCGCTACGCGCGCGGCCCGACGTGGTCGCGGACCGGGACGGCTTCCAGATCCGCGCAAGGCTTTGCGTCGGCAGGCTGGAGGCATAGCTGGCCTTGCCTTCCCCTTGCGGCAAAATCGCCGGACCGCCCGTTGCTGCGGGGGAAATACGCTCTGCATTTACAAGTTGCATATCATCCTCCGATGCTTTGGGACTGCGAAGATGCAGGCCGGGACATCCCGGCCCGCGATGTCAGCTTTTCAACGGGATACGTTTGACCTGTGCCTGCGCCGTCTCGGTTCGGGGCAGGGTCACGGTCAGCACACCGTTGCGGAACGAGGCCTCGACGGCCCCTTCGTCAATGCCGGCGGGCAGAGGGATGCGCCGCTCGAACCGCCCATAGACACGCTCGCTGAAGCGGCGTTCGCTATCCTCGGTCGAGGTGGTCTTTTCACCCCGCAAGGTCAGCAGCCCGTCCTCCAGCAGAACCTCCACGTCCTTTTCTTCAAGGCCGGGAAGCTCGGCAGTGACCGAGATCGCCTTGTCCGTCTCGGAGATCTCGACGCTGGGCCAGTTTGCCCCCATCCAGCCATTGCCACCAGAGAAGACCGGCGATGGGGTGCCGAAAGACCGGAAAAAATCGTCAAACAGCCGATCTACCTCGCGGTGGAAGGTTGTGAACGGATCACGAACAGGCTCTGCCGACGGGGTGTCATTACCACGCCACCAAGGCAGATTTCGGGTCCAGTTTTGCGGAATAAGATCTCGTACGCTCATTTTTCTGTCTCCTGTTTTTGCACATGGCCCGCCCAAGGCTGGCATCGGCCAAAGCGATGCCAGCGGGACATGGCCGATATCGGATCGATGTCAGATCAGGCCGCAGCGGGCTCGGGCTGAGGGGCCGCCGCTTTTGCGGATTTCGCGCCCGCTATCTGCGCCTGTTGGGCAGGCTTGGCGTGTTCGCCGCTGCCCCGCGCGATCTCGATGCGCCGCGGCTTTTTCTCTTCGGGGATTTCGCGCATCAGCGACACCGTCAGCAGACCATCGATCAGCGAAGCGCCCTCGACACGGACATCGTCGGCCAATTCAAAGCGCCGCTCGAAGCTGCGCGCCGGAATGCCGCGATGCAGGTATTGCGCGTTGTCGTCCGTCTCTTTGCGACCGGCAACAATCAGCACATTTCCGTCCTGAGTCAGGGTGAGGTCATTATCGCTGAAGCCCGCAAGCGCCATGCTGATGGCATAGCGATCCTCGGCCTCCCGGACGATATCGTAGGGGGGCCAGTTTTCCGCCGTATCGGCGCGGGCCGTGTTTTCCAGCAGGTTCAGAATACGGTCAAAGCCAACGCTTGACCGAAAGAGCGGTGTAAAGTCGAATGTGGTTCTCATAGCCACGTCCTCCATTGAGCAACATGGGTACAAGTTGATGATTTAACCGGAATTTCCGGTTGCAGACCCCTTCCAGCGATCTGCACCATTTCATCTAGAATGCCCTTTATATGTGTCAAGACCCCCTGAAATTTTTTCCGAGGAAAACGATTTTCTGTTTCGATGTTCGTGGGCGCCAGGGGCATAATGCATCGATTGGGAAAGCACATCCTGATTCACGGCTTCGAAAACGGAAGGGGTGGCATGATTGGTCTCGCACTGGCTGAGCGAAGCGCAGATCGTCCCCCTGAGTGACGATTGCCTCTAGGGTTACACGAGAAAGCTGCATGCAAGCGGTCCGTCCCGGTGACGCGTGGCGCCGACAAGGGATATGATGCGGCAGAGTTTGTTGCCGACCTGCGGCACGCCTGTGTCACGCCGCAGATCGTTCAGAAATCGAGGCATTCAGCAACCGACGTGCGCACCACCCGGCACAAGGGCTACGCCATTTCCCCTCAGGTATCGCAAAAGGATCGAAGAGGCTTTCGGCTGGGCCAAAACCGTCGAAGGGGCCGCTCAAACTGCCTTTCGAGGCATCGATCGCGCACGTGCCCATTTCATCATGACCCTGGCCGAAGGACATTCACCAGGTTGCCGAAGCTGCTTGCCGCATGAACAGAAGATGACGCTGCCAGCAGACCAAACCCGCCAGCCAGGCCGGATGAACAAGCAATATCCCATCAGAGCCAAGAACAACCTTCGCAGCGCGGGACTATTTCAGCACCCTGTTAGACGAGATATGGTACCCGATCAGATTTCTGGCCGGGTGTCTTTCTGCGTCTACTTATAGGAGGTGCCGCGCGCCGATAGCCATCGCCTGTTTGTAATCAGGTGCCAGAGGCTGTCAGCTGCTCCATCGGAATCAGCGCGCCCGGATGACGGATGACACGGGCTGCCAGATTCGCGCCGCAGCACAGGGCCCGGTCGATACTTTGGCCCTGCAGGCGCGCGGCCAGATAACCACCGTTGAAGCTGTCGCCCGCACCGGTAGTGTCTAAGGGGGCTACGGATGCGGGGTCGTGTCGGAGCAGAACTGCGCCGGAGGCGGCCAGAATCGGGCCGCCGGCATTCTTGACCACCACCTCTGTCACGCCGAGGTTCAGATAGCGCTTCAGTGTGTCTTCGGGGCTGATATCGTAAAAATGGGCCGATTCGTCGTCAAAGCTGGGCAGCACCAGATCGCTTAACGCGGCGAATGTAGTCAGGGTCTGACGCATCATGTCGGCATCGGACCACAGGCGTGGGCGGATGTTCGGGTCAAAGGTCAGCACCACATGCTTGGGCCGCGCCCGCAACAGATCCAGCAGGTTTTCGCGGCCCTGCTCTGTCAGGATCGCGAGCGTGATGCCGGACAGATAGATCACCCGCGCAGGGCCCAGCGCCTGCGCCAGTCTGTCGTGGTCATCAGCCAGATGGCGGGCCGCCGACTGGCCGCGCCAATAGGTAAAGCCCCGTTCGCCGTTCATCAGCGAGATGGCGTAAAGCCCGCAACCGCGTTGAGGATCGCGCGATATCGCGGAGGTGTCGATGCCCGCGCCAGCGATGAAATCGGCAATCCGGTCGGGAAAGGCATCGCTGCCAAGCCTGGTCAGGTAACCCACTGACCAAGCAGCAGGCAGGGCCGCGCGCAGATACCATGCGGTGTTCAGCGTGTCGCCCGCGACCCCCATCCGCCAGAGGTCGTCACCGCGCGAACTGAGTTCCAGCATCGCCTCGCCCAAAGAAATGACAGGGCCGGGTTGCAGCCCCGTGATCCGGCTCATGCCACGAAATCCAGCCGCGCGCCACTTGCGGCGTCGAACAGATGCAGGTGTTTGCGGTCGAATCTCAGAGGCAGGCGGGCAGGCAGGTCCCGGCTTTCCTCTGCCGGGATGCGCACGGTAAGTTCGCTTCCGTGCAGAAAGCAGATCGCCAGCGTGTCGGAACCAAGCTCCTCCAGCACATCAACATCGACGATGAAATCGGCCTGATCCTCCGGGCAGGGCAGCAGATGTTCGGGGCGTAACCCGATGTCGATACCCGCCCCTGCGGGGGCGATCAGTTGGGTCATGGCAATCGCCCCGCCATCAAATTCCACCGCTGCACCGCGATCCGAAGACACCGCACGCCCTGTCAGGATGTTCATCTGCGGCGAGCCGATGAATTCCGCGACAAAGCGGCAGTTCGGGCGTTCGTACAGCTCCAGCGGCTTGCCGTGCTGGATGATTTCGCCCTTACGCAGCACGACGACGCGGTCAGCCAGCGTCATCGCCTCGACCTGGTCATGGGTGACATAGATGGTCGTGGTGCGCAGCATCCGGTGAAGTCGTTTGATCTGCGTCCGCATCTCGACACGAAGCTTGGCATCGAGGTTGGACAGCGGTTCATCAAACAGAAAGACCTTGGGCTTGCGCACGATGGCCCGCCCCATTGCGACACGCTGGCGTTGTCCGCCCGACAATTGCCCTGGACGGCGGTCCAGCAGATCCTCAAGCTGCAGGATGCGGGCCGCCTCGGCCACCTTTTCTGCGATCATCTGGGGTTGTTCACCCCGCATTTTGAGGCCGAAACCAATATTCTGCGCAACAGTCATATGCGGATAGAGGGCATAATCCTGAAACACCATGGCCACGTCGCGCCCTTTTGGCTCGATATCATTGACCAGCATTCCGCCGATGCTTAGTTGCCCGTCGCTGATTTCCTCCAATCCCGCAATCATGCGCAACATCGTTGATTTTCCGCAGCCTGACGGACCAACGAACGCAACGAATTCTCCATCCCTGATATCCAGATCGACACCGTGGATGGTTTGCACGGCGCCGTAGCGCTTGAAGATCTTGTTAAGGCTGATTTGCGCCATAGTCGTCCCCTCCCGTGACGGCGCCGGTGGTGCGGCGCAAGGCATTATCAATAATCTTGACATTATCAATAATACGGCGATTATCAATAATGCAAGCGCGAATGAAACGCGTCACAGGAGACGGAATGAGCGTGGCTGAAACCTTGGGTGCGAGGCGACAACAAAGCCGTAGCGAGGCAGTTGAACATGCCTTGCGGCGCGATATTGTCCTGGGAACCCTCGCCCCCGGCACTGTGTTGCGCGAACTGGAACTGGCGCAACGTTTTACGTGCGCACAGGGCACGATTCGCGAGGCGCTGATGCGTTTGTCCGAAGATGGTCTTGTGACGCGCCGCGCCCGGCGCGACACCCATGTTGCCTCTGCCAATTCCGACGATGCGCGCGAACTGCTCTGTATCCGTCATGACATCGAGTGTCGTGCGGCAGTCCGTGTCATCGAATCGCAGGATGCAACCCTTCTGTCAGATCTGGATGTATTGATGCAGGCCATGCGGGTGGCCGCCCTCCAAGGGGATGAATACACATTGATGGAACACGACCGAAGCTTCCATCTGCGCCTTTTCGAAGCAGCCTCCACCCCCATAGTCGAGCCAGTGTTGTTTCGATGCCTGCTGCATACCCAACGCTTCAAGATATTGAACAGCGCACCAGAAAGCCGCGACCTGCAAGGTACGGCTGAGCGGCATCTGTCAATTCTCGAGGCGCTAGAGGCGCGCGACGCCGACGCGCTGACACGCGCCTTGTCTCATCACATCGCCACCATCGTCGATTTCGGCCCGGAAGTTTTCGTGGGAAAAAGGGGGACCATACAATGACCAACGCCGGTTCCCTGGCCCCCGAAATGCGCGCCGTCCTAGAACGACTTGCCGTCGAGGACGGGTTGCAACCTGATCCAACGATACTGCCCCCCGCAGAGGGGCGCGCCGTTACGGAAGCTTCAAACCGCCGCTGGAATCTTGACGGCCCCAAGATGGCCCGCGAGTTGATCGTAGAAACCCCCGACGGTCGCCGGGCCTATGTCTTTATCCCTGGACGGGACGATGGCACCCGGGCAATCCTGTACATTCATGGTGGGGGGTGGAGCTTCTGCTCTGCCGCCACCCATGAAGGTGCTGCGCGCCGTCTGGCGCAAGAGACCGGGGTTCCCGTTGTAACCTTCGATTATCGACTTGCGCCAGAGCACCCCTATCCGGCTGGGCTGGAAGACTGCATTTCGTTCTGGGCGGGCCGGGACGCCATTTTGCCCGAACGCAAATGGTCGATTTCCGGCGACAGTGCCGGTGCCAATCTGGCGGTGGCGATGATGCTCCGTCTTGATGGCTGCGATCCGCCACAATCCGGGCTGTTGTTCTATGGTGTCTATGACGCAGATTTCGACAGCCCCAGCTATGTCTCGGTGGCCGATGGTCCCGGGCTGACACGTGACAAGATGCGTCGTTACTGGGATTATTATACCGGCGCGCAGACTGACAGGCTGAGCGATCCCTGCCTTGTGCCGCTTCGCGCCTCGGTTGATGCTTTGGCGAATCTGCCACCGCTTTACCTGAACGCCGCCGAGATTGATCCGCTGAGGTCGGACAGTCAGCGTTTTGCCGAAAAACTGTCTGCGATGGGTCGTCAAGATCTGTTCGAGATCGTGCCCGGCGTGATCCATGGTTTCATGCAAATGAGTATGTGGCTTCCTCAGGCCAGCGAGGCCTATCGCCGCGCGGGCCAGGCCTTTCGCGCAATGACCTGAGGCCACGCCCCGCAATATTCTATCTTGGGAGGAGAAAGAACATGCAACGGACAATCAGCTTTCTGGCCCTTATGGCCGGGCTTGTCCCAACCTTTGCCAGCGCCGACGGCACGGTGCGTTTCTGGTATCACTTTGACAATCCCGAAAATCCCATGGCCGAGTTGGTAGCCAAGTTCGAGGCCGAGAACCCTGGCATCAGGATCGAGGCGATGAATGTGCCGTGGAACAGCTATTACGACAACCTTTACACTTCGATCGTCGGCGGCAATGCCCCCGATGCGGCCATGCTGAAGATGTTCGCGCTGCCACGTTTGCTGGAAATGGAAGCACTGGAGCCACTCGACGACTGGATCGATGCATGGGAGGGTAAAGATGACATCTTGCCAAACCTTTTCGAACTGACCCGGGCAGAAGATGGAAAGCAGTATTACCTGCCCGTTCAGTATGTCGCGTTGTATCTGTACTATCGCGCCGACATGTTTGACGAGCTCGGCCTTACCCCGCCGCAGACATGCGATGAATTTCGTGATGCCGCCATCAAGCTGACCCGCGACACTGATGGCGACGGCAAGATCGACACCTATGGCTTCGGCTTCCGGGGCGGCAAGTCGGGCCATGAACATTGGGGCAGCTTCACCCTCGGTCGCACCGGCGTTGGGCTTGACCAGAGCCTAGTCTCGGACGCGGGGGTCGCGGGCACGCAATTCGTCATCGACCTGTTCCAGGCGGACAAGGTGTTCCCGCCCTCGGCTCCGAATGACGGCTTTCAGGAAATCATCGGTGCCTTCAAGACCGGTGTGACTGCGATGACCATCCATCATGTCGGCTCATCCAACGATCTGGTTGCCGCGCTGGGCGACAAGGTTGCAGCAACCACCGTGCCCGAATGCGGTGGTGGACGCTGGACGACCTTTGGCGATGAATCGACGGCCGTGCTGTCGAATGCCAGCGACAAGGAAGCGGCGTGGAAATGGATTTCCTTTCTGTCCACGGCTGAAAACAACGCCCTGTTCAACACCGCGACCGGGCAGTTGCCGGTGACGCAATCCGACACCGCCACATGGCAAGGCCATGAACCGCGCTTTGTCGAAGTAACGCAGGCGTCCTTGCCATTCGCCCATTTGCTGCCCTCATCGCCGAACACGCCGGAATTCGTCAATACCGTCTGGCCCGCGAACATGCAGCGCGCCCTGCTGGGACAGATCACCGCCCAGCAGATGAACGAGGCGATTGCGGCCTTGTTCACCGACGATTGATCCCTGACGGGCCGGGCGCCACGCCCCGGCCCTTCCCCGCCTTGACCGAAATTGCCTGTCGGATGCGTCCGCGCAGGGCCAAGAGAGTTTTGCCCGATGACAACCACCTCCGTCCCCGAGCAAGAGGGTCCCACCTCTGGAAGACGCGCCGCGCTGTGGCGGCAGGTCATGCCATTGGCCCTGTTGTCACCAGCCGTTCTGGTCACGCTGGCCATCGTGTTCTTTCCGATGATCCAGACCGCGTGGATGAGTTTGCACAACTATGTCCTGTTCCGCCCGAAGAACTTTGACTGGGTCGGATTGCAGAACTACTTCAACATCTTTCAGGACGAAGTCTTTTGGATTTCGTTGCGCCATACAATATTGTGGATCGTCATCACCGTTCCGGCGCAGGCGCTGCTTGGGCTTGCGACCGCTTTGCTGCTGAACCAGAAATTCCCGTGGCGCCCGCTGGCCCGCGCGCTGATCATCATCCCTTGGGCACTGCCCTCGGTCGTGATCGCGCTGATGTGGGCTTGGGTCTACGATTCCAACTATGGGATCCTGAACGACCTGCTGCTGCGCGTGGGGATTCTGGAGACTTCGATCCCGTGGCTGGCGAACCCCGATACCGCACTTTACGCGATCATTCTGACGCTGACATGGCAGGGCTTTCCCTTCTTTGCCGTGATGATTCTGGCCGGTTTGCAATCCATCCCGCAAAGCTATTACGAGGCAGCATCGCTGGATGGCGCGACGCCGTGGCGGCAGTTCTGGCACATCACCCTGCCCGGCATTTCCGGGGTGCTGTTCACAGCGATCCTGCTGCGCACGATCTGGGTGGCAAATTCCATGGACGTGATCTTTGTCATGACCGGCGGCGGTCCCGGTTATTCGACCTATACCCTGCCGCTCTATTCTTTTCTTGAGGCGCGGACGAACCTGGATTTCGGCTATGGCTCGGCCTTGGCCATGACCTTCACCCTGATGCTTCTGGGGATCGTCGTTCTTTATCTGAAACGTTCGGCAAAGGCGGTGCAATAATGGCGCTGGGACGTAAATCGACCTTAAGGCGGGTGCTGACTGTTGATCTGCCGATGCTGGCCATTCTGGCCTTCACGCTTGGCCCGTATCTGTGGATGCTGTTGACCTCTCTGACTGCCGAGAGCGAGTTGTTCACGCGGGGGCCATCTGTATTCGATCTGGTCTGGAGCAATTACGAGCGTCTTTTCGCCAATGTCGGCTTTGCCCGTAATATGCTGGACAGCCTCATTGTCGCGGTGGGCACCGTGGTGGTCGGGCTGACACTGTCGGTTACGGCAGCTTACAGCTTCTCGCGCTTCGACTTTCGCTTCAAGAAAGTGCTGTTGATGCAATTCCTGCTGATCAACATGTTCCCGCTTGTTCTGCTGATCCTGCCATTGTTCGTTCTGATGCGCCAGTTGGGGCTGCTGGACACGCATCTGGCGCTGATCGTTGCGAATTCGACCATCGCCATCCCGTTCTCAGTCTGGATGATGACAAGCTATATCAATGGCATTCCGAAATCGCTGGACGAAGCGGCAATGACCGATGGCTGCTCGCGTTTGCAGGCAATGCGCAAGGTCATTCTTCCGCTATGTGCGCCGGGGATCATTGCGACGGGGATTTATATCTTCATCACCGCCTGGAATGAATACCTTTATGCGCTGACGCTTGGTGGACAAAATGTGCGCCCGATCACTGTCGCCGTGCAGACCATGATCGGGGAATATCAGGTGCAGTGGGGCCTGTTGACCGCAGGCGGCATTGTGGGCGCCCTGCCGGCAACCGTTCTGTTCCTGATCGTTCAGCGTCGTCTGGTCGGAGGCCTGACGCAAGGTGCCGTCAAGGGCTGATCCAATCCTTGCTGCCGCTCAGAGGGCAGCAGCGTAACCTCAAAGGAAATATCGTGAAAAATCCTGTTGGCATCATCTCGATGCAATATACCCGCCCATTTACCAATGCGGCGCTGTCCTATCTGAAAAAAACCCGCGAACTGGGATTTGATTTTATTGAACTGCTGGTACCCGAACCCGAAGATGACCTCGATCCTGCAGAGGTTCGCAGGATCTGCGAAGGTGAAGGCCTGGGCATCGTTCTGGCCGCGCGGGTCAACCTGCAACGCTCGATCGCCAGCGAGGATCCAGCGAACCGTCAGGGAGGTATCGACTATCTGAAATTCTGCGTCGAAGCGGCGGACAGAGTTGGCGCGAAAATTATTGGTGGTCCGCTCTATGGAGAGCCGCTGGTCTTCGCAGGACGTCCGCCTTACCCGTGGACCGCTGACCAAATCGCAGCACGGGCACAGCGCACCATCGAGGGTCTGGCCGAGGTTGCGCCGCTGGCCGCCGCCGCCGGTCGGGTGTTCGGACTGGAACCGCTGAACCGCTTTGAAACCGACATCGTCAACACCACCAGTCAGGCGATCGAAGTCGTAGATGCGGTGGACAACCCCGGTCTGGGCGTCATGCTGGACACCTTCCATATGAACATGGAAGAACGCTCGATCCCCGACGCGATCCGGGCTGCCGGTAATCGCCTTGTGCATTTCCAGGCCAATGAAAACCATCGCGGTTTCCCCGGCACCGGCAATATGGACTGGACCGCGATTTCGCGCGCCCTGCATCAGGTCGGTTATGCCGGCCCGATTTCGCTGGAACCGTTCCGCCGCGAGGACGACCGCATCGCCCTGCCCATCGCGCATTGGCGCGCGCCCCACGAAAATGAAGACGACAAATTGCGCGCGGGTCTGACCCTGATCCGTTCGGCACTTACCTTTGCAGAGGTCAATCACTGATGACGATCAAGATCGGCTGGATCGGCTGCGGCCGCCACGCAACTTGGATGCTGATGCCGCAACTGGCGCGCAGTGGCTTTGAAATCTCGGCGGTCTGTGACCGTGACGAGGCCGCGGCACGGAATGCTGCACGCCAATTTGGTGCCAAAGCGGTCTATTCGGATTATGACGACATGATCGCCAATGCGGATATCGACGCGGTTGGCATGGCAGTGGGCCCGGAAATCCATTTCCGTGCCACCTTGTCGTCGCTGCGCCGGGGGCTGCCCGTTTTCATGGAAAAGCCCCCAGCAGCTACCGCGGCACAAGCGCGAGAACTCCTAGATGCCTCCGAGGCGGCAAAGGTGCCGGTCACCGTCGGCTTCATGAAACGTTATTCTACCGGCAACAAGATTGCCAAAAACATTCTGAATGGCGGTGATTTCGGGCAGGTTCTGGGGATACACGGCAGCTATATGACGGCGCCAACTTACTTCGCCGGCCAGGTCGACTATACAGGGTTCTATCTGCACCACTGTGTTCACTACATGGATCTGATCACATGGTTTGCAGGCTCGGAATTCGCCGATCTGCGGCTGCGCAAGAATGTGCCCGATGCGGGCAAGATGCTGCTGCACATGAATTTCGAATGCGATAACGGCGTGATCGGCAATATCATCATGGGCACCGTCCAGTCGCGCGGCACGCCCATGGAGTATATCCAGATCATGGGCGACCATAACCGGATCGAAGTCGAAAACATCATCAATGTTGCATGGCACCGAAATCCGCCCTTCAAGGCGGAAGATCCCGACGCGGTGCTGGATCCGGCCTGCGACAGTCTTGTCTGGACGCCCAATTTCACTGCAGCAGCGAACGAGGACCACAAGGGTTATCACGCCCTGTTGCTGGACGTAGCGGCAACCATGCGCGGCGAAAGTGATACCGCACCGCAGATCCGGGACGGTTGGCTGGCGATGCGGCGGCTAGAGCAGATGATCGCACTGATCGAAGCCTGATACCCATTGTCCCGCCCAGTCCCAAGGCGGGGTCACCCAGAGGATTCAGCCGCCATGCAGACCCCGATCATCCAGTTCGGCACCAGCCGCTTTCTGCAAGCCCATGCCCTTGCCTATTTCCAGAACGGCGCGCCAATCGGCGCCGCGCCTGCGGTGACGGTGGTGCAATCGACATCCGATCCCGCACGGCGGGGCAGGCTGGATGCGTTAACCGCGCCTGACGGCTATCCGGTGCGGGTACGCGGTATCGAAAACGGCCAGCCGGTGGACCGCGAAGAACGCGTCACCGTCGTTAAGCGCGGCCTTGGCTATGATGGCGATTACGCGGAATTGCAGCGAATTTTTGTGCAGGAGGCGCGTTGGGTCGTCTCGAATACGGCGGATCGCGGCTTTGATCCGCAACCTGCCGATGACCTTCCCCATCCCGATCCGGCGCAGAGCTATCCGGCCAAGCTGTTTCACCTGATGCGCGCCCGCCATCTTGCGGGGGGCGGTCCGCTGATCGTCCTGCCGACCGAATTGGTGCCAGCCAATGGCGACAAGCTGCGCATCCGCGTGCGGCAGATCGCCGTTGCGCAGGGTGAGGATCCGGCGTTTCTGGATGCTCATATCTGGGCAAATTCGCTGGTTGATCGCATCGTATCCGAGGAAATCCGCCCGGCGGGTGCGGTGGCCGAGCCCTACGGGCTTTGGGCCATCGCCGCGCAGCCGGGTCTGGAGCTGCCGGTCGCGCACCCGGCCATCCAGATCGTCCCCGATCTGGAACCCGTCCAACGATTGAAGCTGCATATCCTGAACCTTGGCCACAGTACGCTGATCGAGCTGTGGCAGCGTGCGGGCGGACAGGAAACCTATGTCCGCCAGGCGATGTCCGGCCCTTTGCGAGTAATGCTGATGAATATCATGGAAACCGAGGTTCTGCCCGGTTTCGCGCAACAAGGCATGGGCGATCAGGCGCGCGATTATCTGGCCGTGACTCTTGACCGGTTCGACAATCCGTTTCTGGATCATCGCCTGTCCGATATCGCGCAAAACCACGCGTCCAAGGTTGCCCACCGCATCACCGCCTTTCTGGATTGGGCCGGGTTGTCGCCTGATCAGGCCCCGCAACTTCACGCCATCAGTCAAAGCGTCAAGGATCCCGCGCCATGAGCCAGCCCCCTTCTGCCCTGCTTCTGGGCGATACAGACAGCGTCGGCATCGCGCTGATTCCGCTGAATGCAGGCGATATTCATCTGGGCGTGGCGCTGCTGACGGATATTCCCGCCGGGCATAAATTCGCGCTGCGCGACCACGCCATCGGCGATGCCATCATCAAATACGGGCAGGTCATGGGACAGGCCACCGCGCCGATCCGCGCGGGTGAACATGTCCATACCCAGAACACCGGGATGAGCCCGCACGGCCTTGGCCCGGCACAAAGCCGCGGGCAGCTGCCACCGCCGCCGGAACGCCGCAGTTTTCAAGGGTTCCTGCGCAAGGACGGGCGCATCGGAACGCGTAACTTCATTGGTGTCATCGCCTCGGTCAACTGTTCGTCGACCGTGTGCAACGCGATTGCACGGGCGGCGAATGACCGGCTGCTGCCGCGTTTTCCGAATATCGACGGTTTCGTGCCCATCGTTCACGATCAGGGCTGTGGCATCGCCACGGGTGGCGAGGGGTTCGAACTGCTGGTCCGCGTCCTGAAGGGCTATCGCGATCACGTCAATTTCGGTGGCGTCATGCTGGTTGGTCTGGGCTGCGAGGTTAACCAGCTTACCTTGTATCGGCGCGATGACTGGACTCGCGAACGTCACGCCAGTTTCAATATTCAGGATGTCGGGGGTTCGGCGGCCGCGGTGGCCCGAGCGCTGGAAATTCTGGAAGGCATTGCCGGGGCCGCAAATCGCGACACCCGTCAGACTGTTCCGGTGTCGGGGCTGATCTTGGGGATGCAATGCGGCGGGTCGGACGGGTTTTCTGGCATTACAGCGAATCCGGCGCTTGGGGTTGCTTCGGACCTTCTGGTGGCGGGTGGGGGAACCTCGATCCTGTCAGAAACGCCCGAAATCTATGGGGCCGAACATCTGCTGATCGCGCGGGCCAGCGATGCCGACGGGGACCGGCTGCGGGCGATGATTGCGTGGTGGGAACGCTATACCAGCCAGAACGGCGCCAGTCTGGACAACAATCCCAGCCCCGGCAACAAGCGTGGCGGCATCACCACCATTCTTGAAAAATCGCTCGGCGCCGTGGCCAAGGGCGGGTTGGCGCCAGTCGCGGCTGTCTATGGCTATGGCGAACAGATCCGAACCCGGGGTTTCGTCTATATGGACAGTCCCGGCTATGATCCGGTTGCGGCGACGGGGCAGGTGGCCTCTGGCGCGAATCTGATTGCCTTCACGACAGGGCGTGGGTCGTGCTTTGGTGCCCATCCTACGCCTTCGCTGAAACTCGCGTCGAATTCGGCGCTGTGGCATTCGATGCAGGCCGATATGGATATCAATTGCGGCAAGGTGGTCGAGGGCGCGATATCGCTGTCCGAAATGGGGCAGGAAATCTATCACAAGCTGCTGGACACCGCGTCGGGGGCGCGCACCAAATCCGAGGAATTTGGCTATGGCGACGCCGAGTTTGTGCCGTGGCGCATTGGCGCGGTTCTGTAAGGTCCAGACACATTAATTTCAGCGCGAGAAGATGACAGTTGCGGCGAGTGCTATGGCCGAGAGAAAGACGATGGGCACCTTGTCGTATCTGGTCGGAGCCCGTCGCCAATCTTGGGGCCTGCCGAACATGGTCTCGATGCGGTTGCGGCGTTGGTCGTGGCTGATGGCTTTCTTCCTTCCTTTCCGGCCGGGGATGCATGCTCTTATCCCTTTGTCTTTAAACGCATCTTTGAACTAGTCAGCCGGCTCTGATGCTGTAACCGCCCCCCGAC
>NZ_AEPN01000059.1:0-16065 GCF_000185925.1 Paracoccus sp. TRP
CCTTCGGCGGCTTCCTGCCGTGAGTTGTCCGTCAAAGTGACCTCAACCACGATCACAAAATCGTGAAACTCAAAGATCAAGTCAGGGCCATTCCCCGGCGCTGTGCCAACAGGCAAGAAGTCTTGGTCAATCTTAAAGCGCCTTGCCTCATACGGCTTTTTTTCCAAGCTGTTGATGGCAAGGAAGGCTCGCCATAGAACCCACTCGAAATAGGCGGGCGCTTCGGCCTGCGGCACTTCGATGTCCTCACCATTCGAGAGGGTCTTTTTACCTTTTCTGGTAATGATGAGTTCCATGTAAGCGGCGATTTCTTCCCACTCAACCGCTTGCCGGGCTGCATATTCTTCTTCGTTACGCTCCGACAAAAGCCCCTCGATCTGGTGACGAATGAGCGCTATATCTGCCGGGGTTTCTGTTGGCTTTCCTGTCGCGTCAAATGGGATGCCGCGCTTTTCAAGCTGCTGCAACAGGTCATCCAGCACGGCCAGAGCTGAATCCTTGTTGTCAGTCGGTAGATTTGCACCGTTGCACAACGTGATGAAGTAAGAGCGGTCAGAGTCGGGAATCCCGGTATCCTGAATCAGCTTCTCAACAAAAACGTGCTTCTCCGGCACCAGCGAAAGGCCACGCCCTTTGCTTTGCACCAGCCCTGTCGCTTTGAGATAGCGCAGATTGGTATCGGCATAGTCATTGAACGTGCCTGCCGCGTATCCGTGCAGCACGGCGGCGGCTTCGCGCTCCTGTCGGTCGAACTTACGTTTGTTGGGGGATGCAAGCCGCCGCGCCCGTAACTCCAGCACCTTAGCAACGATGTCGGCCAGTGATTCGTCACTGCTGGTGAGCTGCACAACAATCGCCATTTCAACGAAATTGAGACGGCTTTCCCCGGTTTGCTTCTCCAGCTCAAGCATGATGGCCAGCGTATGCCGTAGCGGCGAGAACACCGAAAAATCAAACTTCCGCTCCAATGCAGAAGGGATGTAATGCGCAGCTAGTGCTCGCAAAAAACACTCCTGCATCGCGGGTACAGTATCGGCACGAATCAGCCGCCAGCCGTTCGGCGTAATCATGTCGATAGGGCCGATTTCGCTTTGCGGGATACCAGAGGCTGGCGGCACTTCTGGGTAAAGGAAGCCCAGCTTATTCAGCGCAGAGCGCCATTTACGCCCTACGCTGTAGGTGTCATCGTCGCCAAGTTCAACAATGCCATGCTCGCCCAGCAAACGGCGGAAAGCGCGTTCCTGTTCCTCCCCCCGCAAATTGCCTTGCAGTGATGAAGTAGATAGCGCCACCAGACCATCACGCAACCGGAAAGGGCTACGGACAGTCGTATTTCCTAAATGCCACGGCCTCATTCTGTTTTTTCTTCCGGGCTGGTAATTGAATCAATCCGGTTCAATCGCTGCTCGATCTGGACGGCCTGCTGCAAAATTTCAATGGCAATTTCGGCCAATAATGGATTGGCCGCTTTCACCAGGTCGCGCAAGTCTTGAACTAAAAGATTCACGGCCTGGCTCGACTTGACCAAATTCTCTTTATCGTTGGCATTTAGCATTCAAACTCCCCCCCCTCAATATCCGACAAAAATATATTCCTGCACGTCGTTTTTGTTATCGCCCACCTTACTCCCTTGGTTGCCGATGGAATATTTGTAATCAACGGGCACAACTTCGACATGGCTTTTGTGCTTCGCCATGATGGCGACCATTTCATCCAAGGTCGGCTGACTGTTGGACGAGTAAGACACCACAAGCACACTTTCACGGAAACGCTTAAACAGCATGTCGAAGGCTTCCGCCGCACCCTTGCGTGACGAAAACGGCGTCGGATATGACTTGAATTTCTTGGTGAGTGTGTGTTCCTGAATTTCCACGCCTTGCCAGTCACGGGCCAAGCCTTCAACAAAGTGATAGCGGCGTACATACTCGTTATCAGACAAAGGTGAGTAGTAAGGTGGGTCAATATAGACCAAGCCCTGCTCGCGGTTCTGCAAGGTCATTGCATCCCCGTTGCGTGCCTTGTTTTGTTTACCGTTGTTGAACACAGCGGCATTCACCATATCGACAGCCTCAAGAAACTGAGCACGGAACGACATTAGCAGGTCTTTTCGGCCATCGTCATAACGATGACCAACATAGGTAAAAATGCCGCGAGGGCGTTTTTTCAGACATGCCCGAATCAGTGCTGACATGGCAATGGCCCGCTTGTACGGATTCTTCACGGCCTTGATATTGGCTCGTACTATGTCGATCAAGCGGTTATCGTCGTCGCTGAAATACAGCCCTTGAAACTTGGTTTCAACAAAACGATCAATCGTATTTTTTGGCTCAAGCAACGCTAACGCCTCAGCGTGCGGCAAAGTGATTTCATTGTTCTCAATCATCGCCTTGGCAAACGTCGCAGACATTGCCATGTAGTCATTGCTCACCACGGACTTACCGTGAGACTTAAACATATAGCCAACCACACCAGAACCAGAAAACAGGTCTAGGGCGGTATTAAATTCAAATTGAGAAGCAACCGCCCATATTTCGGTTAGCAGCTTGTTTTTTGACCCCATATAACGGGTCGAAGGGTATTGCATGGCTTGCGGCGGCAGAGGCGCAGGAACCAATCGCAAGTTAAAACGCTGCTTGGGAGGGACGGTAACAATCACATCCTCGCCAGTTCGGCCTTTCCCATTACATGAGATATATCTCTTTGTTTGTACGATTTCGACAGAGAACTTCCGGTACTGCTCATGCACCAAAGGATGATTCGAGTTCGTCAGAACAACGTGGCACCCGAGTTCATGTAGCCGCTTTACCTCTGCTGCCAGCTCAACATGATCTTCCTCGTAAAACTGCTCTTTTGTGTACCGTTTGAAGTCTGCATATTCAGAAACAGGCAGGTAGGGCGGGTCAAGAAAAATGAAGTCACCAGCTTTGGCATTTTCCTTGAGAACAGTCTTGTAATCACCACAAATTATGGTGGTTCTACCGAGCAGCAAAGATGCAGCCCTTAGCGCATCCTCATCAATTATTTTCGGGTTCTTATAGCGCCCAAAAGGCACGTTGAATTGACCGGATTTATTAACTCTGTACAGGCCATTGAAACACGTCCTGTTCAGAAAAATAGTTCTAGCGGCAGCCTCTATGTTCGACAGCTTTGTTCTATCCAATGATCGAACGGCATAAAACACCTCTTCAGTGTTTTCATAGCTCCGCAACTGGGCGATCACGCCATCTACGTCTGCCGCAACGGAACGATACAAGTTAACCAGTTCTGGATTGCTATCTGCAATGATTCCATTTTCTGGCCGTACTGCAAAAAACACCGCTCCGCCACCGAAAAAAGGCTCGATAAATCGGCCATATTTTTTGGGAATTTTTGGGAGAATTTCTCCAAGCAATTGGGATTTTCCTCCGGCCCATTTGAGCAATGGTCGGCTTGCTACAGACCTAGCGGCTAACGGTGCGACGACTGTACGCATGAAATATCCCCACAATAAAATCCGGTTTTATGATAGTTGAACACAGCAACAAAAGCAACAATAAAATCCGGTTTTACTACAAGATGACAGAGGCTGCCTCGGAGTCCGAAAACACACTCAAATCCGGATACCCAAAACCAGTAGAGCCGGTGGGCAACGCGAAGCGTTGTCCACGGGCCAACACCGCGAGGCATAGCCCATTGAGGCCCGCAGAACGCGCTAGGCGCTTTTAAGTCCAGGATTCACACAATGCGCTAACCCTGTTATGATAGGCGCATATGAGTTTACCCATAGGGGCTATATGCAAAGAACCTTTACCCTCACAGTGACAGAAAACCAGCTCTACGAGCTGAACGACGCGGCAAACGAAGTCATAACCCGAATGCTGCGAGACGGACAGGACGAGGCCGAAATCAAGCTGCGCGCCTTGCCCGAGCTATGGGGAGCCTTCAAGGCAATCAGCATGGCCTTACTAGGCACGACTGACACCCCCGGCATACGCGAGATAGAACCCCGTGTCCTGGCCGAGATTGCAAGGCCCACCCTTAAAAGGAAAAAACAATGAGCGGCCCAGCCGTTGCCCGCGTCTATCTGCGCGTGAGCACCGACGACCAGGACTTGCAGCGACAGGAAGCCATCACCGCCCAGGCCAAGGCCGCAGGCTACTACGTGGCGGGCACCTACCGGGAGAAGGCCAGCGGCGCACGCGCCGACCGGCCCGAGCTGCTGCGCATGGTGGCCGACCTGCAACCGGGCGAAGTCGTCATTGCCGAGAAGATCGACCGCATCAGCCGCTTGCCCCTGCCCGAAGCCGAAGCCCTCATTGCCGCGATACAGGCCAAGGGCGCGCGCCTCGCCGTTCCGGGCGTGGTGGACTTGTCCGAGCTGGCCGCAGCCGCCGAAGGCGTGCCCAAGATCGTTTTGCAGGCCGTGCAGGACATGCTTTTGAAGCTGGCCCTACAGATGGCCCGCGACGACTACGAGACGCGCCGGGAACGCCAGCGGCAGGGCATCGAGCAGGCCAAGGCAGCGGGCAAATATCGCGGCAGGCAGGCAGACGAGAAGCGCCGCGCTCAGGTGCTGGCGTTGCGCGGCAGCGGGCAAAGCATCAACCGAACCGCAGAGCTAACCGGGTTCAGCGCCTCACAGGTCAAGCGGATATGCGCGAGTGCCAAGGCTAAATAATTCTTGCTTGCGTGCTTTTTATCTTGCACAAAACAACAAAACACAGATATAATTAAAGCTTCTTAGTTTTCAAGAACGCGAGGCAGGATGAAAGTTTTAGTCTTAGCAAGCCAAAAAGGCGGGGCCGGTAAAACGACCATTGCCGCGCATCTAGGCGTTGCCGCCGAGCGTGACGGCTCAGGCCCGGTAGTGCTGATCGACACCGACCCGCAAGGCTCCTTGTCTGCCTGGTGGAACTCCCGCGAAGCCGAAACCCCGGCGCTGGCATCGGCCACGCTGGCAGAGCTGCCGGAAAAACTGGCCGCTTTGGCTACTGCCGGTTTCAAGCTGGCCGTGATCGACACACCCCCGGCCATCACGGAGGCAATCCGCGACGTGGTGAAGCTGGCCGACTTGGTACTGATACCGACCCGCCCCAGCCCGCACGACTTACGCGCTGTTGGTAGCACCGTGGACATAGCGCAAGAGGTAGCCCGCCCCTTTGCCTTTGCCGTGACACAGGCCAAACCTACCGCCCGCCTCACCGTGCAGGCCGTAGCCGCTTTGTCAGCACATGGAGCCGTTGCCCCTGCCATCGTTCATGACCGCGTGGACTATGCAGCAAGCATGGTTGATGGCCGCACCGTGCAGGAAACAGACCCCAAGGGCCGCAGCGCCGGGGAAATAATTGCTTTGCTGTCTTTCGTGCAAGAACGCATGAACGCAAAGAAGAAAACCATAAAGAAGGAAACCGTCTAAATGTCCAAGAAGCCCGCCGCCGATTTGTCCGGCCTTGTCGCAACCAAGGGCAGCGCCGCGCCCGTTGCCAACATGCCCAGCCGCACCCCAGCACACGCCGAGGACACCGCCGCCGAAGATGCCGCGAACAATGTTCCGCTGAATTTCCGAGTGCCGGGAGAGTTCCGCCGCCGCTTTCGCATGTATGCAGCCGCCCATGATCTCAAGCTAAACGAGCTGCTGCGCATGGCGTTTGACGACTACGAGAAAAAGCAAAGCTGAGGCACCCATGAGCGGCCCTAAACCCATCGGAGAAGTGGCGGATGGCCTGACCGCCAGCCTTGCCCAACTGCACAAATCAGTGCAGGAGCGGCACCGCAAGCGCGTAGAAGCCGCAGCACGCCCCGGCGAGACGTTCGAGCAGGCAGAAAACCGGCTGCGCGCCGAGGATGCCGCCCGCGAGCAGGAGGAAGCGCAGGCGAAGGCCAAGGCGCGGGCCGCAGCTATCGCAGCCAGTGCCGAGCGCGAGCGAAAGGAAGCCGCCGCCAAGGCCGCGCCCTCATCGGTGCGCAAGCCACCGAGCGGCGACGCTCAAATGGATTTTTTGGTGCCCGGACTGTACGAGCTGGGAGGCCGGGACAATCGCAGCCTGATGGACGTGGCTGTGTATCGGCTATCCAAAACGAACAAGCGCGCCGGGGAGATCATCCGCTACGAACTGCCAGACGGCTATATCGAGGTGAAGGCCGGTCCTGATGGCATGGCTAGCATTTGGGATTACGACATTGTGGTGATGATGACCTCGCACTTGAACGAGGCGTCGAACCGATGGCGCGAGGGCAAAGCCGACAAACCGGGCCGCACATTCAAGCCGCATGCATCGGACATTCTCAAATTTGCCCGCCGTGGTGACGGTTCCCGGCAGGTGGAGGAACTCGAAGCCGCGCTAGACCGGCTCAAGGGAACAACTGTCAAAAACGTGCGTGGATACACAGAAGCCAATGGCCGCAAGATGCGCGAGACCGGGGCCGATGGCTTGATTAGCAGCTACAAAGTTCTTTCGCGCACTGACACGGGCCGCATCAGTGAAGTTGAAATTGAAGCGCCCCAATGGATTTATGACCGCATCGTGGAAGAAAAACAGCCGGACGTGCTGACCGTTCATCCCGACTATTTCCTGATCGACCCTGGCATTGGCCGCTTCATCTATCGACTGGCCCGCCGCGCAGCAGGGAAAGGGGCCGCGAAGTGGAGTTTCCAGACCATCTACGAGCGCAGCGGCAGCACTGGCACCCTCAAAAAATTCTGCCAGAACCTTAGAAAGATCATCGAGCGTGACGACCTGCCGGAGTACCAGCTAAGGGAAGAACCCGGCCAGAGTGGGCCGCAGCTCATCATGACGCACCGCGATTCATTGCCAGCCTTGGAAGGCTAGAGCGATTTTCAGGGCCTTCCTTTCAGGATTGAAAATCAAAACTTTACGGCGCGAGCATTAGGTCTGAAACCGGTGCTTCCCGGTCTTGATGAAAAGGCGCGAAAACGCCTCGAAATCGTGCAGGTAGATCGCTGCCTGGCCGTCCTCCTTCTGCATGTACGTGCTGCCAAGCGCTGAGGCTTCCCAAAACTCAAAGAAGGGCAGCTTCTTCAAGTCCTCCAGCAGCACGCATTCCGTGCCGCCAAAGGGGTATACAGGCACCCCGAAGTACGTAGTTTTCATGCTGATCTCCCGATTTCCAGGGCCTACAGGGCGTTTCCAGCCCTTTCCCTAGCTTACCCCGCTGCCAAGCCATTAAAACCGCTCGTAGGCCCTATTTCTGGCCTTGGCGGTGCATTCCTGCCTACCTTCTTCATTGCTAAGCCTTTGCGGGGGTGCCTGCGTGGCCGTTCAGGCCGCGCAAGGGGGCCGCAGGCCACAGGGGGGCCGGGGGGCGGCACGCCCCGCCGCGCAAGGAGCGCCCTAGGCGCGGGCCGCGTAGGCCATGGGGGAACAACTCGCCCCCCTCTGGGGGGCACGATTGAGGGGAGGGGGAGCCGCGAAGCGGGGGAACCCCGCAGGGGTGCCCCGTGCCGATAGGCACGCCAGCAGCACTAAATTTCGGCGCGGCGGTTGTCCACAGGGCGAACGGGTTTTAAGAGTTTTAAGAGTTTTAATACAGTTTTAGCCGGAAAAAGTGGCTTTTTCCCTTTCAAAATCAATGGCTTAGGAAGATACCCGGTACCTGATAGACGGCGACAAGGTACCTGATAGACGGAAAACGGTACCTGATAGACGGTGGTTGGTACCCAATAGACGGGCTATCCACAGATCAAGCGGCCACCGCACCGCAATCAAGAGCCGCAGCGCCTAAAGACGCGCCTTTGACGGCGTATCCGCCATGTTCATGGATTCGGCACCGTCTATCAGGTACCGCGATGGAGCTGCGAAGGTGCTGCATCGGTGTCAGTTGCGTGCCATCGCCTTACGTGCTACCCTGTATGTATCACGTAACACATGGAGGCCCAGACATGAGCGAAGCCACCTTTACATTCCGGGTCGATGAATCCCTGAAAAACGACTTTGCGAGCGCCGCCAAGGCCCGCGACCGCACCGGCGCGCAGCTTCTGCGCGACTTCATGCGGCAGTTCGTGCAGAGCCAGCAGGACGCGGCAGCGCATGACACATGGTTCCGCGACCAGGTGCAAATCGGAATCGACGCGGCCAACGCAGGCGATGTGCTATCGACCGATGAAGTAGAAGCCGAGGCGGCGGCATGGCGGACTGAAACGCGCCGGAAGATCGCCGCATCGTGAAGCTGGTCTGGACACGGCCAGCAGCAGCCGACAGGCGGGAAATCCGCGCCTACATCGCACAGGACAACCCGCCCGCCGCGCTGGCCCTTGACGAGCTGATTTCCGAGAAGGCCGCGCGCCTGATCGACCATCCCCAGCTTGGGCGACCGGGCCGCGTAGCGGGAACGCGCGAGCTGGTGGCGCATCGCAATTACATCGTGGTCTATGACGTGACCGGCGAGCTTGTGCGCGTCCTGCGCGTGCTGCACGCCGCCCGCCAGTGGCCACCGCAGCAGGGATAGCCATGTCACGCTTTCAAAACAGCTATTTGGCCGAGTCCGTAGGCTATGCCAACGGTGTTGCAAATGGCGTTTCAGCAGGCAAGCAGGCCGGTTTCACAGAGGGATGGAACGCCGCCATTCGGGAATGCAATCCGATGATCGAGGAACGCGACCGCGAGATTGCCCGTCTGTCCGGCGAGATTCACAAGGGCAATGCCTTCATCGGGGAGCTGCGCACCAATCTGGAAAAGGCGCAGCACGTCAGCAAGCTATACCACGCCGAACGCGACGAGCTGAACACGCTCTATAGGCAGGAGAAGGCCAAGCGCGAGCGCCTGCAATATCTGGTGAACATCGCCCGTGAGCATGGCGTGAACGTCGAGGCCTTCGACAAATGACCGCGTACCGTCATTGATGGAGCTGTGACCATGAAATGCCCATGCTGCGGCGCGGCGGAATTGATCCACGACACGCGCGATATGCCCTACACCTACAAGGGAGAAACCACCACCATTCCAGCGGTAACAGGTGATTTTTGCCCTGCCTGCGGTGAAGTCATCTTGAGCCGTGAGCATGGCGACCGCTACGGCGAATTGGCGGGATCGGGCACGCACCGGGCCGAGCTGCGCGCCCGCTATCCGGCCATCCTTGAGCGTGCATCCCTCAGCTATGGGCCGGGCTGGGCCGGACTGATGGAGGCCCTTTGCGAGCGCCTACAGTTCCACGCCGACCACAACACCATGCCGCCCGTCGAGATCACGCAGGCGAAAGAGAAATGGGGCGAGCTGTCCGTGAACTACGCGGGCGGCGATGCCCATGCGGGCGGGCTGATCGACATGGCCGAGGCCCTATCCGCCCACGTCTGCGAGGTATGCGGCAGCCCCGGCACCTTGCAGGAGGGGCCAGCGTTCCGCACGCGCTGCGCAGCGCACACGGGCCAGCCCCTCACCTGATCGTCAGGCCGTCGCCGCTTCGGCTTCGGCCTTCTGGACGAACCCAGCTTGCGGGCGTGCATCGACGGCCGCACGCGCGGGCATCGGGAAGTCCTGCCAGTAGCTGGGCATGGTGAAGCGCGCGCCGCTGCCCCGGTAGATCGTGACCGCCTTTTGCGGTTCCAGCCCCAGCACTTCCGCCGCATCGAAAATCCGCGCCGTGGTGGACGTGTAGCCCTTCGAGACGGAATCATTGACAGAGCGCCCGCGATCGCTGGCCCCTTCGCTTTGGCTCTGGCTCAGGTTGTAGCTGCGCTGTTCCGTGTCCCCGAGCTGGGCCGACACATATTCCGCCGTCGCGTTGTCGTTCAGCCGGAAAATCACTTTCAGGTCAGCCGACCCTAGGAAGATCTCCGACGACTGCGGCCCATAGAGGCGGTTCAAGCCCTCGATGCTTTGCAGATACATCGCCAGCGGCATCCGGGCGCTGCGCATCGTGTTCAGGCTCTCGGCAAACTTCGGAATCGGGGCCGCGTTGATGATCTCATCGAGCGCCACGAAAACCGCATGTTCCCGCGTGGAGGCGTTCGCTTGCAGCAGGCGCAGGACATAGGCTACCGTGCCCCCGAACAGCGTAGCCAAGCTGGCTTTGTATTTCTGCTCGAATTGCAGGAAAACCGCTTGCTTCGGCTTCATCAGCACGTCGCGCATGGAGAAGTCCGAGACGCCGATAGCTGCATTGATGCGGTCATCGTCCATGAACTCGAAAGCGCGGCCCATGGCCGTCATGATCGACGCAAGCAGCCTTTCATTGCTGGCCGTGTTCTTCAGCTCAAAGGCAATGCGCTGCACGCTCTTTTTGTCGGACGCTGCCAGCATTTCCAGCAGCTCGGACACCTTGCCCGCTTCCATGATGAAGTCGCGCGCAGCGGGCAGGCTGGCACGTTCGCCCAGGTGCGCCAAAACTGCTTTCAACAAACGCCGCGCGTTGTCCGAGAACACGGCCCCGTCACCCTCGCCGGGGGGGATGATGACCGCTAGAACCTCGTTCAAGTCGGCGTCGTCCTCGATCTCGGCAAACAGGTTGAAGCGGTGCGCGTGGGCGCAAGTCGGATTGATGATGTACTCGTCATAACCGAACTTCTCGAACAGCCCGTTTTCCTTCAAGATCGACCAGATTTCCGGCTTGATGTCAGTGGCGACGAACGAGCGGCCCGACTGCATCCAGTCCACGAGCTGCGCAACGAGGAAGGTTGTTTTACCGGCCCCCGGCACCCCGACCACAACGGCCCGATCTTCATCGGCGCACGTCCATTTTTTCAGGTTCCACGGGTCAGCGGCGCGGCGCTTTTGTTCCGCCTGCTTCGATACTTCCGTTTCCGTCTGGTTGAACAAGACAAGCGGCCCGCGCTTGTTGCTGGCTTCGAGCTTGTCGAGCACTTCCCCGCGCGTGTTGTCCACCGTGTGCATCTTCTGCACGTCGTTGCCATAGCGGCCCTTCATGCCCTGCGCTCGCTGCTGTTCAAGGCGCAGCGTGTCCCCGTAGTTCATGAAGATGAAGCCCCACGCCGCCGCAGCCATCAGGAGGCCAGCAGGAACCATGAACACGAAAAACATCATGATGGCTTCAAGCGGCTTGGAGAACACCAGCAACGCGCCGACAGTGAACAACCCGGCAGGAGCTGCGCCCCAAAAAATCCCATAGATGGCGGCATCCCGCACGCCGATGGCTTCAATCAGGCGCGGGTCGTTGTCGGTCAATCGCCGTTGCCGCTCAAGGATGGACTGCGCCCGCTTGCGGCTCTTGGGCAGTGAAAACACCGTGCCCACGGCCATCACAGCCAGCACGATCAAGAACATGAAAAAGTAGCTCATATAGGCCCCTACGTGTTACACGATACCTACAGCGTAGCACACCGCCGCCGCCATGTGTTACGCATCACATACCACGCAACACATCGCCCAATCATCCCCGGCCACCGTCGCGCGGCTGTAGATCGTCCCCGGCCTCGCGCCAGCCATCGCAGATATGCACCTTGTCGGGTGCCTGAATCGGCTGCTTCAACCAAGTGCAATTCACGGCGAGCTGCGGCGTCTTTCCCGGCCCAAGCGGTTTAATCGTTGATCGAGCAATGCCGAGCTTCAATTCAGCATCGCCAGACCAAACGATGATTTTGCAATTTACGCAGCTACCGCATCGGGGGAGCTGCGCCATCGCTGCCGCACGGTCAAAATCGAAAGACATTATTTCCCGCCCTTCCACGAACCCAAATAAGCATTGGTAATCGCAATGCGGCCATGCCCTAATTCCTCGCTGATGATCTTGCGAGCTTCCTGATCTTTCAGGCGTTCGTCGGGCGTCAGCTTGCGAATACCGGCCACCGCAGGCGCAGCCCAACCCGTCAATTCCAGATAACGCCGCTGCGCGTAGGCGTGCCGAAGGCCATGCGTTCGCCCGATACCCTGTGCGGCGGTTTCCTTTTCCCAAATAATCAAATGCTGCCGGTATGACCTATCAGGCGGAATCATCGACCCGGAGCGCGCCAGATAAGCCGCTTTCGCCAATGCCTCACGCTGGGATTGCGTTTTGATCGGAATAACCCGGTCGCGCCCGCCCTTCGTCCATGAGCCTTTCAACCTGATTTCATTGGTTCCAGCATCAAGGGGAGAACGGCCAGAAAGCGCATATTCCGGCTGAAACTTCATTGCTTCCTCACGGCGCAACCCAAATTCAGATTGCAGCACCAGAGAGGCCGCTATTCTTTCATCCATCTTGGATAAATCAACGGTTTGCAAAGAAGCGGATTTATTCTCGTTTGTTGTAAATTCCCGCTTCTCAATACCCAATTCATCATTGGACATAACAGCGCCCGGATTGCCTATTTTCTCAGCCCACCAGCGCAAAACAGCCATGCGGTTCTTAATCGTAGAAACGGCCAATCCTTCGGACTGCCAGCGACGCAACAGCGCCCCGACATGACGGCCCTTCAAATCCTGTGCGCCCATTTTCTTGACGTTGAAACCAGCAACCGAAAGATCATCGGCAAACTGGCTAAGTATCGAGCGCCGATTAGATTGCGTAGCAAAAGAGCCGTCACGGTTCCTGCTACAGATTGCAAACAATTCGCTATGTAGTCGAGCCATCGAACTAGGTAAGTGTTATTTGAGGACGAATCAAAAAACGAGTTTTGATCGGTAGTTCCCCAAGTGTTGAAGCGCAATCAGGCAAGCCGGATTGTGTAGAGCCTCAACGAATTTTTGTCACAGATCAGAAGCTAAGCGTAGAGACGTCAGCGCGGGGATTGTGGGATGGCTATCCATAGAGTGTGTCCTTTCGAGACGGATGATGATGATGATGAAAAAAATGAGCCTTCATCATAGCCCCACAGTCGGAATCCTGCAAGCGCATCACTAAGCTGTCACTCGTCGGTTTGTGCCCTGTAGCTAGGCTATGCTGGGGCGTGCGGCCCGCGTCACTACTGTGGTCTTTCGACCACGCAGTGACGCGGGCTAGTTTGCGTTGCGCGCAGAATGGGGCATGATCTCGGTTCCAGAGCTGGGGACAGCGCCTGTTCCAGGCGCGTGCATTGCAGCCTCACGGCGCAATGCACTAGCACCCCTGCGGGGTGCGTGTTCGCCGCTGGCGAACACCGATTGACCCCGCTTTCAAAATCGCTTCGCTCTTTGAAAGGGGGCCAATCGTGAAAACCGCTTGCTTTGTCGCCGACTCTCCAAGACTGGGGCGGCGCAAAATCAGAATCACCGGCAATGCTTCGCGCCAGGACATGCGCGAGCACCTACGCGCGGCATACAAAGAAGGCGCAGCGGAAGATTACGGCGCTGGCTTCATTATGAAACCGACAGCCGATAATTGCACCGAGCTGGCCGGGGAATATATCGGCCTATTTTTCGACCAATCAAACCCGCACGATTGCGAGCGGCAAATAGCCGAACGAATCCAAATAAGGCGCGCGGCATTGTGGGAGCGCATCCTATGATGACCGGACTTGGAGCCGTTTTTCTGGTGTTCGCCCTGGTGCAATGGTTTTTCGGAGGCATCAGCGCCAACGGTGCATTTCCTTTGTTTTGGGCCGTGCCGTTTATGGTGTCCTGCATTCTCGCCGACGTGGGCGCGGCTGCTGGCATGGCAGGCATTGAGAAAATCACCGAGGCAGGCGAAGCCGCTATAATCAAAACCCGCATGAGCTGGCGCGACCGCCATTAATGTTTGTTCGTTCTTTTGAAAGGCAATTATGAAAGCAGCTTTCCGCACCATCGCCGCCGCCGTTATTTGCGCCGTGGCATCGCCAGCAATGGCCCAACAAGAAAAAGCCCAGCAGGCCAATTACAAAATGGAAGTGAAAGGTTTAGCTAATGCCGCCCAGGTACAAGCCACTTCCGCTAACCTGCTACGCTACATCGCCCAATATGCAAAACAAGAAGGCATCAATAACTATACGGTCAAAATTGAAAACGGCATGTACTACCAAACAAACAAGCCATTTGCATTTTTGACCGTTCGCGTTGATGCGCTGAAATTGCATTACACGTTGAACACGCCTGTTTTGAACAATCAAAACATCTTGCCGCAGGTTAAAACAGGACTGGCAACCCTTGTTCAGCAACTCAGCGACAGGGAAATGGAAAAGGTTTAACCACCTACGGCCCTTCGGGGCCGTTTTTATTTGGTATTCCAGCGCCGCGCCCCGTGGCCCGTTCCAGGCATGGATAAAGCTGCTGCACCCAGGGCAAGCCTGGGCACAGCCCTACGGGTTCCAGCTTTACCCACCCCTTGCACTGCAAAACATCCCAGCCGCTGCCCGTGGACAACTGCAAGCAGTTGCCCACCGTCACCGACTGCCACCAGTTTTTGAAATTTTCAGTTTTGAAAAAACCAGGGCTATCCGGATTTGGCTGTGTTTGAAGGCTCACAGCCGCCCGGATTCCAGTAGCTCGATCAGTGTGTTTATCTCGGCCCCGTAGTTCTTCGGCGGCCCTGGCGGTTCGTGTGGGTGATCGGCCTTCGGCGTGCTCTTCCTTGGCGTCAGAACCGCCTTTCCGAAATGCCCAGTCGGCAGGCCGTAGCCCATCGCATCGTCCGGGACGCCGTAACCCATGACTTCTTCCGCCACGGCCAATTCAGGCTCGCGCCTGCGCTCGAACTTCGGGCGACTGAGCTTGTGCTTGTGCGTGCCCTCGGTAAACAGAATCTTGGCCCGCAGCGCCTCGAATGAGTAGCCGCGCCCCAGCCGGTTCATGACGCGGATCAGCGAGTTCAGCGACTCGGTGTAGGCGTTGGTGACAGGGTGATCGAAGTAGTTGAGGATGAACGGCTGCCAGTTCGTGAAGGCGCGGATCAGGTCGCCGAAGGCATCCCTCACCTCGGGCACCACGGCCCTGTTCCAAGCCTCGTAGGCCGCCAGTGCAGCCTCGGAGCTGCCTGACCCTTCATAGACGGCGTAGAAGCCTTCCTTGAGCCTGTACGCGGCTCCCAGCTCGGGATAGTTCTTTGTCCAGCCGTCCAGCAGCAGGGCTTCTTTGTCGCTCAGGTCGCGCTCGCGCTTCAAGAGCACAAAACGGTCGTGCATCAGGCCCCGGCGCTGCTTGGGCGTCAGTTGCACCCGGAGGCTCTTCCTGACCTTCTCTAGGGCGTCGTTCGCCATACGGACAACGTGGAACTTGTCGATGACGATCCGGGCATCCGGCAGCACGGCTTGGACGGCATCGCGGTACGGCGTCCACATGTCCATCGCCACGTATTGCACCTCGGACTTCCCTTGCAGGTTGTAGAGGTAGTTCACGACCGACTTCTTGTCCCGGTTCGGGAGCATGTCAATGATGGTGTTGTTGCGGATATTGCTGATGACGCAGCGAGGCTTGATGAGGTGGATTTCGTCGATTCCCATCCATTTCGGTGTCTCGAAGCGGAATTCGGCTTCCAGTTCGTTGATGTAGTCGCGAAAGATGTTGCGGATGGTCTTCTCATCGAGGCCGGTATCATCGGCGATGCTGGCAAAGGTGCGCTTCAAGCTCTGCTGCCCGACCCAACGCACCAGGCGGTCGGTCATCTCGCGCTTGGCGTTGACGGCGGGCAGCGCCTCCATGAAGGTCTTGCCGCAGGACTGGCAACGCCAGCGACGTGTGTCCACGTAGATCGCCAGCCGCTTGCCGTGGGTCGGCAGGTCGCGGATGACCTGCTCATTGCGACCGTGGCCGATCAGGCGGTCAGAGCCGCAGGCCGTGCAGACCCCGGGAGGATTCGAGACTTCGGCGTAGACGTGATAGTCGTGGTCGGCTTCCTCGACACGCACCACCTTGAAGTCGGGAAGATTCAGGATGTTGGCGGGCATTGTTTAATGCCTTAACTCATGAATCTTTTGCTGGATAACACCATCAATCTGATACTTCCATTCTGGCGCTTCATGTGCTGGTCGCAGACCACCACAAAGATCCAGCAACTCACGTATCAAACCAACTTCAACACGTCCAACCGTGAACAACGCCTCAAAAAAGGCTTTGAACTGTGCAAGCGTCACCGGAATAATATCTAGGCGCATCTTGTCATCTGCTCTCGTAAACCAAACGCCGATTCGGAATGTCTCGGCGGTATTGGATCGATACGATTCGCAATGAACAGTCCATAGACAGGTTTCCCAGACTGTTCGCCGTAGTAAGAAACAAGATCGGCGACATGGCGGCGCACTGGTTC
>NZ_AEPN01000058.1:0-17510 GCF_000185925.1 Paracoccus sp. TRP
AACGCCTATGGCATCGCCGCCGGCGAACTCCGCCAGTTCATCGAACAGTATGAGCAGCTTGAGGCTGAGAAAAACGACCTCGCCGAACAGCAGAAAGAGCTGATGACTGAGGCTAAGGCCCGTGGTTACGAAACCAAGGCCATGCGTAGGCTGATTGCTCTACGCAAGCGTGACCCGGACGATATCGCCGAAGAAGAAGCTCTTCTCGAACTGTACAAAGCTGCGTTGGGGATGGTGTGACATGACCAGCATTTACACCTCACCCCCTCGCCTCACCCGCCACCTGAGCGACCACCACGCCGTGCAGGGAGAGGCCGAGTATGTCGAGCGGCATGCGCCCGTCACCGCATCCCACGGCTGGCAGCCGATTGAGACAGCGAGAGCCGTCCGATGACGAGTTGGACGAGGCGTGGAAGTCCGGTTTCACCGCCGGATTTGGCGAGGCCAAGCTGTCACAGGACGTCACAGAGAAAATGCTGCGAAATAAGGTCGCCGGCATGCGGGCCCTGCTGCTGACTGGCTGGGACCTGCTGGCGGTTGAGGCCGAGGGCATGCGCGGCAGCCTCTGCATAGGAGGCGACCCGGATCGCCTGTCGGATGATCCAACGGACGCCGCCGCTGTAGCTCGGATCACCGAAATCGAGGACTGGATCGCCAGCGTCAAGGCCACGCTGTATCCCGCCGCCCCCGAAGCCGAGGGAGGCAGCGATGAGCGTTGACGCAAAACTGTTGCCCTGCCCGTTCTGTGGGGCAACGCCTCACCGAGGGCTGGGGAAAGTCTGGCACGACAGCCTGCATGGGGACCGCCATCAGGATCACGTAATCAAGTGCCCGCATCTATGTGTGACCATGACGGGCAGCGCCGAGGGTGTGGCCGAAAGGTGGAACACCCGCACCCCACACCCCGCCCTGCCCAGCGAGACGGTCGCGGAGGCGGCAGAGATCGATCGGCTCAATAGCGCCCTGACAGAGGCGGCCAACCAAATTAGCAACCTTTCCT
This sequence comes from Paracoccus sp. TRP, assembly GCF_000185925.1. Classification (NCBI taxonomy): domain Bacteria; kingdom Pseudomonadati; phylum Pseudomonadota; class Alphaproteobacteria; order Rhodobacterales; family Paracoccaceae; genus Paracoccus; species Paracoccus sp. TRP. Next base: position 1,001 of record NZ_AEPN01000058.1, read on the forward strand.
CACAACTCGGACAGGCCGAGGGTCGATTGTATGCATCAGAATTGGTTGGGGTTGTCGAGGGTTGGAAGGATCGCGCCGAGAAGGCCGAAGCCGACAACCAGCGGCTGCGGGATGCGCTGAGGGAGTGCGAGGCCGAAATAGACAGATATATCTGGCAGGAATATCCATTAGATCATCCAGTCCATGAGAGATACCGCCAGCGCGATTTCATTGCGAACCCGGCCCGCGCCGCCCTCACCCAGCCCTAGGGAGACCGACCATGGCCAGCACAGTTACATACGACCGCCGCGTCAACCGCCTGCTGAAATGGCTGGATAAGCAGCGCGCAAGTCACCTCGACATGGTGACGGACGCTGGCGATGCGTCCATGTGGTGCAAGGAGGAAGCCGAATTGATCCGCGACCACATGAAGACGGTCGAGACGATGCGCCGCGAGATTGAGGAACTGGCGCAGGTGCGGGATGCCCTCGATGATCTTGTGTCGTGGTTTAGCGGAGGCCCCAGCAGCTATGGGCCGTGGATCATCAAGGCAGGCGAGGGCGGTGCTGACGCTGCCGTGGAGGCCGCCCGCGCCGCCCTGTCCAGCGGGGAGGCCAGCCATGACTGAGCGCCTGCCCGTAGCCTGCGCCTCTTGCGGCTGGGCCGGAAAGCGCCTGCCCGGAAAGCCCGTGACCTGCCCAAAGTGCGGAGAGTGGGCCACGTTCCAGTGGAGGAAGGAGGGCCGAGCATGAGCCTCGTGTTTGTCGCGCCTGATTACGAGGGCGGCCGCATTGTCGCCCGCACCGGGCAGGTCGAGGTCGGGGCCGTGTTTCCCCAGCGGGACGGCTCCGCACAATGGTCGTTCTGGCTTGGCCAGCGTTCGTTTACCCACGTCAAGGAGCGCAACGTGCTGACCGCCAAGGCCGCGCTGATCGGACGCTTTCACGATTGGCTGCGATTCGCCGATCTACAGACCGCGCAGAGGGAGGCGTAGATGAGTGACTGGCGTGAAATCCGCATGACGGATATCGACTGGATGGCGCTGCGGAGCCACATCGGGCGTAGCGCGGGCGTCCTGGGGCGGCTGTCCACGACCATACGTGCCGAGGATAAGCCGCAACCGTTTGGACGCGGCGCATGGAAAGAAATGACGCTCGGGCAAGTGGCTGACATTGGACGGAAAAACCTGCTGCGCTACCCTGACGTGGGCGAGGTAGCCATAGCCTCGCTCCAATATGTGATCGACATGGCCGATGCGGGGAAGTGCCCGATTATAGGTTCTCCTGCGCCGGATGCGTTGCGCCCAACGTTGCAGGAGAAGGAGGCATAGGGATGGGGGCACCGAGACCGACGCCTGCCGCGATCAGAAGGACCATTGAGGGAATGCGCGCGGCGGGACTGCCAGTCGAGGGGTGTCGCGTGCTGCGCGACGGCAGCGTCATAATCCTTGCAAGCGTGGACGCCGCGCCGATACCGTCCACCGAAAGCGAGGTAGACGCATGGGACAAGGCAACGGGGTCGTGACCCTCGTCGGCATCAAAACCGTAGTGAGAAGAGGAAAGGCCTATCGGTATTTCCGGGCAAAGGGCTGTCCGCTTGTACGCCTTCCGGATCTGCCGATGGATCACCCGGATTTCCTGCGAGCCTATGCGGATGCTAAGAGGATCGTTCCGGAGAAAGCGCCAGTATCTGCCGGCTCATTTGCGGCTCTCGTCCGCTCAGCACTGAAATCCAGAAAGTTTCACGATTCCAAACCTGCCACACGGGCGATGTTCAGGCGTCACTGTGATGAGTTGGTGGCCGAGTTTGGGAATCTGCCTGCTCGCGGGCTGCGAGCGAAACACATCCGGGCGAACCTGCCGAAAGCCAATGCTGAGGGCCACAGACTGAGAACATGGCGCTTTCTTTGTGCGCATGGAGTCGCAATCAATTTGCTTGAGCGCAACGAGGCACTGGATGTTGCCATGCCGCGTGGGAAGAAGACCGAAGGCCACCCGCCTTGGACTCTGGCAGAAATCGAAGCTTTCCGGAGGCGCTGGCCCATCGGCTCCGCAACGCGAGCTGCAATGGAGCTTCTGCGGTTCACCGGAGCGCGGATCAGCGATGCCGTGAGACTAGGCCCCGGCATGGTTGCTCGCGATGGCGTACTTGCTTACCGGCAACAAAAGACCGGCGGGATGGCCTATGTCCCATGGACGTGCCCGTTGCCGGACTTCGCCGCACATCTCGGCGCTGACCGGGATATGATGCATGAGGCTCTTCGCGCCCTGATCGGGCAGATGACGTTCCTGGATGCCAAGGGTCGTGCCAGATCCGAGAAAGCATTAGGCACCATGATCCGAGAAGCAGCCATAGCGGCAGGGTTCAAAAAGTCCGCGCATGGCCTTCGGAAAAGCCTCGCCGCCGAGTTGGCCGATGGCGGAGCGACAGCCCACCAGATCGCCGCATGGACGGGGCATGAAACGCTCAAGGAAGTGGACCACTATACCAAATCAGCGGATCGCAGACGGGCTGTCTTGGGAACAGAACATGACCGGAACAGTGGAAAACATCCCGGACAGGGGTGGAAAACATCAAAATAGATGAGGAATATCATATGGTTGGAGAGATGATGGCGGACGGTGAGGGATTCGAACCCTCGAGACGGTTCCCCGCCTACACACTTTCCAGGCGTGCGCCTTCGACCACTCGGCCAACCGTCCATCGCGGCCCGTCTAGCGCGACAGGCACGACTGCGCAAGTCGCAGTTAGCTCAAAGCCTGGAAATCCGCTTCTGAAGCTCGGCTAGCTGGCGGCGAATCTCGGCCATGTCCTCGGGATCCGAGCTTTTCTTGCCCGCGCGGCGAGGGATCTCCTCTCCCATCTCTTCCAGGTCGGGGCCACTGCTGCCGCTTGTGCCCCAGCCCGAGGACATCGCCTTCAGAAACAGCTGCTGCTGACGCTGCAACGCCTCAAAACCCGGCATCGACGACATGGGGTTGGGGAAGGTCGCCAGATTCTCCATGAGTTTCGACTGACCCTCGCGCAGCATCTCGAAGCTGGCGGCAAGGAATTGCGGCACCACGGATTGCGCCTGCGTCGTATAGCTGCGCACCAGATCAATCAGCACCTCGATCGGCAGCACGCTTTCGCCCCTGCCCTCATGCTCGGCGATGATCTGCAGCAGATATTGCCGAGTCAGATCGTCACCGGTCTTGAGGTCGACAATGCGCACCTGCCGCCCCGCACGAATGAAATCCGCAATATCCTCAAGCGTGACGTAATCGCTCGTCTCGGTGTTATAGAGGCGGCGGCTTGCATAGCGCTTGATCAGAAGCGGGGTCGTATTCTCGGCCTCAGCCATGGCTCCTCCGGCAATGCATTTGCAGCATGATGGGAAATGGCCTGAGGAAATGCAAAGAAAATCGCCAGCGGCGCCGTTAACACCACTGCCGACAGGACCGCAGATGCACGGACACAGATGTGAAAAAGGGGACAGCCAGCTGTCCCCTTAACCCTCAAACCATCAACTGGTTATCAGGCCTTGGTCGCAGAGGTGGCAGCTTTACGGACAGCGGCTTGCGCGTCGCGGGTAGCTTTTTCAGCGACTTTCTGGGCGTCGGCAGCCAGATCCTTACCAGCGGTCAGCATCAGATCGACGGTGTCCATCTGAACTTTCTTGGCCACTTCGGCAAAGGCAGCCATATGCTCGGCAGCAACTTCGGCCGAGGCCGTGGCGAAATCGCTGAGCGCTTTGGCGTATTCGGCCGGCTCATCTTTCGAGGCGGTCAGTTCACCCATGCGGGCAAGGGTATCTTTGGCCCACTGGGCCGAGATTTCGGTCGAACGCTCGGCAGCAGCCAGCGCCACCTTAGCCATCTTTTCGCCCAGCGCGGTCTGCGAGCGGAAAGCGTCCTGGAAGGACGAGGTGTCGATCGGGAATTTCGCCATGATTTCTTGCATGGTCTTGGTGAAGTCGGGGGTCTTGGCCATCTGCACTCTCCTTGATTGGCGGCTTGGCACCGGAAACTCTATCTGCCCCCATATACTTTCTGCACCGCAGCATTGCAAGATCTTTTTTGCTGCGGTGCAGAAAAATTTACGCCCGCTCGTGGACGTATACGCCCGGAGCCGGGCCAAGCCCCTCACCCGGATCGCGGGCTTTGACCAGGTTTCCGGCCCGTTCGGCCAGCCATTCGCCCCAGCGGCCCCACCAGCTGCCGTCATGACGCTGTGCGTGGTCCAGCCAGTGCTGCTCTCCGCGCTCAAAGCCAGCGGTCGAGGTGTAGTGACCGTATTTCTTCTTGCTGGGCGGGTTCACGATCCCGGCGATATGGCCCGATTCGGACAGGATGAAGGTCTTGTCGGGCGAACCCATCTGCGCCACGCCTCGCCAGCTGTCGCGCCATGGGGCGATATGGTCGGTCTCGCAGGCGATGGCGCAAAGCGGCAAGGAGACATCGCTGACATGCAGCCGATGCCCCATCAGATCAAACCCCTCGCCGACAAATCGGTTCTCCTGACAGAGGCCACGCAGATATTCCATCGCCATCCGTCCAGGCAGGTTGGTGCCGTCGCCGTTCCAGTACAGCAGGTCAAAGGCGGGCGGTGTCTCGCCCAGCATATAGCTGCGGATCGCCGGCCCCCACACCAGATCATTGGCCCGCAAAAAGCTGAAGGTCCGCGTCATCAGCTGGGCGCCCAGAACACCGGTCCGCGCCGCCTCTTCTTCGATGCCCGAAACAAAGTCCTCTTGCAGATAGGCGGTAAATTCGCCCTGATCCTCGAAATCGGTCAGCGTGGTAAAGAAGGTGGCCGAGTTCACCCGATCATCGCCGCGCTGCTTGAACAGCGACAACGTCAGCGCCAGCGTCGTCCCGGCGATGCAATAGCCGACAACGTTCAGCTTTTTCTGGTTGGTCTGATCCAGCACCCGGTCCATGACCTCAAGATAGGCGCTGACATAATCCGCCATCCCGGTGTCGCCATAGCTGGGATCGGGGTTTTTCCATGCCACTACAAACAGCGTATAGCCCTGATCGACAATCCATTTGATCAGACTGTTCTGAGGCTTAAGGTCAAGGATGTAGAACTTGTTGATCCAGGGCGGGAAAATCACCAGCGGAATTTCATGCACCTGCGCCGTGGTCGGCTTGTACTGAATCATCTCATAGAGCTTGGTCCGCGCAACCACTGTTCCTTCGGTAGTGCCTATATTTTCACCAACGCGGAATGCATCGCGGTCAGCCAAAGAAACGATCAGCTCACCATTATTCTGCTCGACATCGCGAACAAGGTTTTCCAGCCCCTTGACCAGACTTTCGCCCTCGGTTTCCAGCGCTTTTTCCAGGGCATCAGGATTCGTGGCCAGAAAATTCGTTGGTGCCAGCATGTCGATCATCTGGCGGGTGAACCATTCGATCCGGCGCCGGTCGGTCGTGTCGGGCAAATCAAGCGCGCTTGTCGCCTCCTGCAAGGCCTGAGCGTTGATCTGATATTGCCGCTTGATAAAGTTGAAAAAAGGATGTGCCTCCCAAAGCGGGTTCGAAAAGCGCCGGTCCTTTGCCCCGCTATCAGCCGGCGGTTGCAGCGTGCCGCGGGCCAGTGCGGCCTGCGCCTCGGCAAAATGGCGCAGCGTCTCGCCCCAGTAGCTGACCTGCTGACTGATCACCCGCTCGGGCTGCTCAGCCAATAGCTTCAGCCAGGCAGTCGTCGCCGTCGCGAACAGATCAGGGCCCGGCATCTCGACCCCCGGACTGTGGGGGCGGCGCGTGGCCAAAGCGCGGACCAACCGCTGGGTCAGCGCCTCAATGCGCTCGATATTGCGGCTCAGCTGCTCGGGCAGAGTGCTATCAACGCCAAAGGCCGCTTCCGCAAAGGCAGACACGGCCGAACCGTCAGCAGGCCCCTGAGCAGCAGATTCAGCAGGTTTTACGGCGGGGCTGGTCCCGACCGGTATTGCGGTCGGTGCCGTATCGCCAAGGCCAGCAGCACCCAGCGGCCGCAATACCTCATCAGCCGCGCTCAGCGTCGCTGCAGCGGGCTTTGCTGTTGATTTCACCGTGGCTTTACGCCGCGTGCTAGTACGTGGATCGCTGCGATTGGCTGCCCGCGCCCGCGATCCCGTTCCCCGCACTGCGGATTTTTCCCCCGCAGATTTGGCAGCAGCGGCAGATCGCGTGCTGGTAGATTTTGTGGCCTGCGCTGATTTAGTGGCGTCAGAGGTTTTCGTTGTTTTTTCAGCAGAAACGGCGGGTTCTGTTTTATCCGGTTTCGCCTGCCGATTGCGCACAGGTTTTACGGCATCTGCTGAGGCAGGTTCAGGTTTTGACGCAGAGGAGGATTTTGCGCCAGTCTTGCGACGGCTGCTTTTTCCAGCCGCAGCTTTGGCCCCGGAACCAGTTTCCGGCTTTTCATTCTTACCCACCATAATTGACAATCCTCCCTGAACCGTAAAATCATTATGCCCAGCATAAAACGCAGGTAAAGCCGTGTCCTTCCCCGGCAAGGCCGAATCCGGCGCAGCGTAACGGAGAGGGCTATGTTGACGACTTACAAGGGACTGAAAGGCATCATCTCCTACGACGCGATGGAGACGATCCGAAACACCAACGAATGGATGGGCGCCAGCGCACGGGCGCTTGCCTCCTACCCGGCATTCGCGCTCAGCCCCAACCCGCTTTTCAAGCTGATGTCGGCCTGGGGCCGGGTGACTGAACGCAGCTTTGCCCGCATGGTGATCAAGCCCGACTGGGAGATCCCGCCCATCGTGTCCGAGGACGGCCAGGACCATGTCGTCTATGTCGAACCGGTGATCAGACGCCCTTTTGGCGACCTCGTGCATTTCCGGGTCGCCCGCCGCGAACCGCTGGCCCGTAAGGTCCTTCTTGTCGCCCCGATGTCGGGCCACTATGCCACCCTCCTTCGCACTACGGTCACTTCATTGCTTCCCGATTGCGAAGTCTATGTGACGGATTGGCACAACGCCCGTGACATTCCGGTCAGCTGCGGCAAGTTCGACGTCGATGATTACACAAATTATCTGGTCGATTTCATCCGCCACCTCGGGCCGGATACCAATGTCATCGCAATCTGCCAGCCCGCGCCACTGGCCCTCGCCGCCACCGCGATCCTGGCCGAAGACGACCCCAAGGCCCAGCCCCGGTCCCTGATCCTGATCGGCGGGCCGATCGACCCGGATGCCGCCCCGACCGAAGTGACCGATTTCGGCAACCGCATGACAATGGGTCAGCTCGATTATCTGATGATCCAGCAGGTCGGCTTCAAGTATCGCGGTGCCGGACGCATGGTCTATCCGGGCCTCGCCCAGCTGGCCTCATTCATCGCCATGAATGCCGAAACCCATGCCCGTGCCTTCCTCGACAAGATTTTCGCCGAGGCGCGCGGCGAGGGATCCGAGGGCGATAAACACAACACCTTCTATGACGAATATCTCGCCGTCATGGACATGACCGCCGAATTCTACCTCTCGACGGTCGAGCGTGTCTTCAAAGAGCGCGAGATCGCGCGCAACTGCTTTGCCGTGGATGGCAGGCAGATTGACATCGGCAAGATCACCGATGTCGCGATCATGACGGTCGAAGGGGCCAAGGACGACATCTCTGCCCCCGGCCAATGCGTGGCGGCCCTGTCGCTCTGTACCGGGGTGCCGGACAACCGCAAGACCCAGCACCTCGAACCCGACGCAGGCCATTACGGCATCTTCGCAGGCAAAAGCTGGCGACTGAATATCCGCCCGCTGGTGCTCGACTTCATCGACGAACAACTTCAGCCCACAGAAACGCGTCGCCGCCGGCGCAGGGGAACGGCACCGGTCGACTGCGGCGTCGTCAACCTGTCCGAACACGACGCCAAAATCGCAGTCTGACCCTACGGAAACATCCGGCAGAGGCGGCGATAACGCCGCCTCTCGCTTATTCCGCGCACGCCAAGACCTCGTTGATCGCTGCGCCGATCAGTTCCAGACAGTCCGGGGTGGAAAAGCGGTGATCGGCACCCTTGACCAGCGTCAGACGCATATCCTCGCCCGAGGCATGATCCAGCAAATCCAGCGCCCAGGACATCGGCACATCTGCATCAGCCGTACCCTGCAGGAAACGCACGGGAAAGGGCAGTGGCAGCGGCTTGTCCAGAACCAGATGATCGCGCCCGTCCTCGATCAGTCGCCGGGTGATGACATAGGGCTCGTCGGCATAATCACTCGGCAACTCGACCCGCCCCGACTCAGCCAATGCCGCCCGCTCTGCCTTGGAAAAACCGGCCCAGAAGCCGCGCTCGGTGAAATCCGGCGCCGCCGCCACAGTGACCAGCCCGGCCAGCCGCTCAGGCATGGTGCGCGCCACAAGCAGGCTGATCCAGCCACCCATTGAGGACCCGACCAGCACCTGCGGCCCCTCTGTCAGCCCCCGGATCACCGCCAGCGCATCCTGAAACCAGTCGCCGATCGCGCCTTCGTCAAAAGCGCCCGAGGACTCGCCGTGCCCCGAATAGTCAAAGCGCAGAAAAGCCCGCCCGCGCCTGCGCGCCCAATCCTCCAGCCACAGGGCTTTCGACCCCTGCATGTCGGATCGGAACCCGCCCAGAAATACCACACCAGGCCCCTGCCCCTCGACCCGGTTATAGGCAATGCGCCGCCCCTGCGGCCCTTCGAGATACTGCGTCATTCTTTCGTGTCCAAATATCCTGCGGGGGAGTCGCGGAACGCGACGGGGGGCGCAAAGCCCCCTGCCACGCTATCCGCATTGACAACGCGCGGCAATCGCGCCACACCCGCCCGACATACCCGCAACCGGGCGTTCCGTGGGCGCCAAACCGACGAGGAGGACCTATGTCCCAGATCTCCCTTACTTTCCCCGATGGCAATTCGCGCGACTATCCCGCCGGCATCACCGCCGCCGAGGTTGCCGCATCCATCGCCCCGAGCCTCGCCCGGAATGCGATTTCTGCCTTTCTCGACGGCCAGCACATCGACCTGCAATGGCCAATCCAGAAAAGCGGCCAGATCAGCATCAACACCATGAAGGACAGCGAGCCGGCACTCGAACTGATCCGCCATGACCTCGCCCATATCATGGCCCGCGCCGTGCAAGAGCTGTGGCCCGACGTCAAGGTGACGATCGGTCCCGTCCGCGATCAGGGCTGGTTCTACGATTTCGACCGGGCCGAACCCTTCACGCCCGAGGATCTGGGCGCGATCGAGGCTCGGATGAAACAGATCATCGCCGCCCGCGAGCCTGTGCGCACCGAGGTCTGGGACCGTGCCCGCGCCCTTGCCCACTACGAGGCGCAGGGTGAGTCCTTCAAGATCGAGCTTGTGAACCGCATCCCGGAAGGCGAGCCGATCCGCATGTATTGGCACGGCAACTGGCAGGACCTCTGCCGCGGCCCCCACCTGCAAAGCACCGGCCAGGTTCCGGCTGATGCCTTTAAATTGACCCATGTCGCCGGTGCCTATTGGCTGGGCGATTCCTCGCGCCCGATGCTGCAACGCATCTACGGTGTGGCCTTCCGCAACCGCGACGACCTCAAGGCCCACCTGACCATGCTGGAAGAGGCTGCCAGGCGCGACCATCGCAAGCTTGGCCGCGAGATGGAGCTTTTCCATTTTCAGGAAGAAGCACCGGGCATGGTCTTCTGGCATCCGAACGGCTGGACGATCTATCGCGAACTTGAATCGTATATGCGCCGCCGCTTGATCCGCGCCGGCTATAAAGAAATCAAGACGCCCCAGGTCGTGGACCGTATCCTGTGGGAAAAATCCGGCCACTGGGAAGCCTATCGCGAGAACATGTTCATCGTCGAGGTGGACGAGGAAGGGGCCAGGGAAAAGCGCATCAACGCGCTGAAACCGATGAACTGCCCCTGCCATGTACAGGTCTATAATCAGGGCCTTAAATCCTACCGCGACCTGCCGCTGCGGCTGGCCGAATTCGGCTCGTGCCATCGTTACGAATCCTCGGGTTCGATGCACGGGCTGATGCGGGTGCGCGGCTTTGTCCAGGACGACGCGCATATCTTCTGCACCGAGGACCAGATCGAAGACGAATGCGCCGGCTTCATCGCGCTCTTGTCCTCGGTCTATCAGGACCTCGGCTTCGACGGCTTCGACATCAAGCTCTCGACCCGGCCCGAGGTGCGGATCGGCACGGACGCGCAATGGGACAAGGTCGAGGGCGCGCTGAAAGGCGCCATCGAAAAGCTGGGCCTGCCCTATGAGATCAACCCCGGCGACGGCGCCTTCTACGGGCCGAAACTGGACTTCAAGCTGACCGACGCCATCGGCCGCGAATGGCAGTGCGGCACCTTCCAGGTCGATCCCAACCTGCCCGAGCGGCTCAGCGCGGAATATGTCGGCGAGGACGGCGCCAAGCACCGGCCCTACATGCTGCACCGCGCCGTGCTGGGCAGCTTCGAGCGTTTCATCGGCATCCTGATCGAGAACTACTCGGGCAAGATGCCGCTGTGGCTCGCGCCGCGCCAGGTGGTGGTCGCATCTATCGTCTCGGCTGCCGACGACTATGTGCACGAAGTCGTGGCCGCGCTGCGCGCCGCCGGGCTGCGGGCCGAAGCCGACACCCGCAATGAAAAGATCAACTACAAGGTCCGCGAACATTCGGTCGGCAAAGTGCCGGTCATCATGGCTGTGGGTCTGAAAGAGGTCGAGGAACGCAGCGTCTCGATCCGGCGACTCGACCGGCAGGGCAGCGAAAACCACACGCTGGATGCAGCCATCGCCATGCTGCGCGACGAGGCCACCCCGCCGGATCTGCGCTGAGCGCACCCCCCCGGTTTGGCGGCAATCTGCCAAAATAATCGCGCGAGATGATCCTGCATCATCTCGCGCGACGCATTCGTTCTTGCGTTTTTTCGCGAATCGTTCATCCTCTGCGCTGCGTGAGCACGACTTTCTACCGCCTCCCTTCACGGGGCAGCCGGACTTGACGGGAAAGGGCTGCACTGCACGGCTCGGGTGCAATTTCGCCCCGGGATGACTTGAAGGAGAGACGGTAAAATGGCTACCGGCACCGTAAAATGGTTCAACGCCACCAAAGGCTATGGCTTCATCGCGCCCGATGATGGCGGCAAGGACGTGTTCGTCCATATCTCGGCGGTCGAACGCGCCGGGCTGACCGGACTGAACGACAACCAAAAGATCAGCTATGAGCTGCAATCGGGCCGTGACGGCCGCAGCTCTGCCTCGGATCTGAAGCTGCTCTGATTCGACGACAACGCAACATGCCGGAACCGGCCGGGCCTGCAAGGCGCCGGCCGTTTTCATGTCTGCGGCTTGCCTGACAGGCAACTGCCCCCGCCCTCTTTCCCCCCGCAGCGCAAGGCTTTATCCCCGAAAGACGAACCAGACGGGGTAACGGAATGAATCTGGCCGAACATGTGCTGCAAGCTGGAACCGCGTCTCCGGACCGGCTTTCCATGTCGGTGCTGGGCCTCAGCCGCGCCGACCGTTGGTCCCATGCCCGGTTGCGTCAGGCGGTGCTGGGCACGGCGACCGGGCTTTTGCAGGCAGGCCTGCGCCCGGGACAGCGGCTGCTGATGCGGCTGGGGAACAATCCGAACTTTCCGGTCACCTATCTTGGTGCCATCGCCGCCGGTATCGTGCCGGTTCCGACCTCTCCTATGCTGACCGAGGCAGAGATCAGCAAGATCGCCGCCGTCATTCAGCCAGCGATGATCGTCGCAGACAAGGACATTGCCTTGCCCGATCACCCGGCCCCGGTCCTGTCGGCCGAGCGAATCACCGGATTCGCCGCGCTGCCTCCGGCCGGATTCGCGCAGGCCAGGCCTGATGATCTGGCCTATATCGTCTTTACCTCGGGCACTTCGGGCCAACCCCGCGCGGTCTGCCATGCACATCGCGCCATCCTTGCCCGGCAAATGATGTATCAGGGCTGGTATGGGCTGACGGCGCAGGACCGGCTGCTGCATGCCGGGGCCTTTAACTGGACATTCACGCTTGGGACCGGCCTCATGGACCCTTGGACCATGGGCGCTACGGCGCTGATTCCCGCCGAAGACGTAGCGCCCGGACAGATCCCGCTGATCGCCAGCCGACACGGCGCCACCATCCTCGCCGCCGCACCCGGCGTGTTTCGCCGCCTGCTGCGGGCCGAGTGGAAACCGTGGAACGGGCTGCGTCACGGTCTTGTCGCGGGCGAAAGGCTGGACCCCGCTCTGCGCCACGCCTGGCAAGAGCGCACCGGCACCGATCTGCATGAGGCGATGGGAATGTCGGAATGCTCGACCTTCATCTCGGGCAGCCCCGCGCGCCCGGCACCAGATGGCACGGCGGGCTTTCCTCAGCCCGGCCGGCGGATCGCAATCCTTGATGACGAGGGGCACGAGCTTGCCTCCGGCCAGCCCGGCGTCCTTGCGGTCCACCGCTCGGACCCCGGGCTGTTTCTGGGCTATCTCGACCAACCGCAGGAGACGGCGGCACGCTTTTGCGGCGACTGGTTTCTGACCGGCGATCTGGCTGAAACCACCGCCGAAGGTGCGATTCGCACCCTTGGCCGCGCCGATGACATGATGAACGCCGGCGGCTTTCGTGTCTCACCCGGTGAGGTTGAGGACGCGCTTGCCGCCCTGTCCGAGGCGGGCGAGGTCGCGGCAGTCGAGCTGCCAGTCGGCCCCGGCACAAGTGTAATCGCCGCCTTCTGGACCGGTCCCGCCACGGTCGAGGCGCTGCGTCAGCAGGCCGAAACCCGGCTTGCACGCTATAAGCAGCCGCGCGAATACATCCCTCTGTCCGCCCTGCCCCGCACGCCGACGGGCAAGATCAACCGCCGCGCCCTGCGGGACGCCCATCGCAAGGATAACCCATGACCGAACCGCTTCCCGGCCAAATTCGCCTAGATATCTTTGCCGATCCGGTCTGCCCGTGGTGCATGATCGGCAAGGCTGAACTGGACCTTGCTCTGGAAAGCCGGCCCGACCACCCCTTTACGATCAGCTGGCATCCCTTTCGCCTTGATCCACAGATGCCGCAGGCCGGCATGGATTATGTCGCCTACATGAAGATGAAATTCGGCGGCGAAAAGGGCATCCTCCAGGCGATGAAACCGGTGATGGAGGCCAGCGAGCGGCTGGGCCTGTGGATCAACCCCTCGCTGATCGAGCGGGTGCCGAATACCCTCGACGCGCACCGCCTGTTGCATTGGGCAGGACTGGAGGGCGCACAGACCCCGGTCATGTCCGGGCTGATGCGGGCACATTGGCGCGAGGGTCGGAATATCTCGAACCCCGATGTGCTGGTCGAGATCGGGGAAAAGGCAGGAATGGATGGCCGGATGATCCGTCGTCTGCTCGCCACAGCCGAGGATCGCGACGAGGTTGCCACGCGCGAGATACACGCCCGCCAGCGCGGCATCAACTCGGTCCCGACCTTTATTGTCGCCGACAGCCACGTTGTGACCGGCGCGCAACCGGCAAGCCTGTGGCAGAACGTGATTGATGAGCTGACCGGCCTGCAATCTCAATAGGTTGGGCCCTTACCGCAGCTTGCCGCTAAATCTGGAAATCAGCGTCGAGTTAAACTATATTAAGAGGCTCCATCTTTCTCCTCCTAGAACCGGGCGCAGGGCCGTGTATAAGACCGGCTTGCCCGTTTCGATCACTAGCCAGGGATTTCCGCCATGAGCCGTTTCTCAGCCCCTATCGCCGAACAGATCTGGGATATGAAGTATCGGCTCAAGGATGGTGCGGGCCAGTCGCTTGACCTGTCGATCGAGGACAGCTGGCGGCGCGTTGCCCGTGACCTTGCCCGCGTCGAAAAAGACCCCGCACAGTGGGAAGACCGCTTTTACGCCGCGCTTGAGGATTTCCGGTTTCTTCCCGCCGGCCGCATCCTTGCCGGCGCGGGCACCGGCCGCGAAGTGACGCTGTTCAACTGCTTTGTCATGGGGACTATCCCCGACAGCCTCGCCGGTATCTTTGACATGCTCAAGGAGGCCGCGCTGACCATGCAGCAGGGCGGCGGTATCGGCTATGACTTCAGCACCATCCGCCCGCGCGGGGCCGAGGTAAAGGGCGTGGCCGCGGATGCCTCGGGCCCGCTCAGCTTTATGGATGTCTGGGACGCGATGTGCCGCACGATCATGTCTGCCGGCTCGCGCCGCGGTGCGATGATGGCGACGATGCGCTGCGACCACCCCGATATCGAAACCTTCATTCAGGCAAAACAGGACAGCGCCCGGCTGCGCATGTTCAACCTGTCAGTGCTCGTCACCGATGCTTTTATGGAAGCGGTCAAGGCCGACGGCCCGTGGGATCTGAAATTCGGCGGTAAGGTCTATCACACCATCCAGGCGCGCGACCTGTGGAACCGGATCATGCGCGCGACCTATGATTATGCCGAACCGGGCGTGATCTTTATCGACCGCATCAACCAACAGAATAACCTGAACTATTGCGAGACGATCGCCGCCACCAACCCTTGCGGCGAACAGCCCCTGCCGCCTTATGGTGCCTGCCTGCTTGGCTCGATCAACCTGACCCGTCTGGTCGAGGCGCCCTTTACCCCCGAAGCACGGCTGAACCCCGAGGCGCTGGATGAACTGGTCCGCGTCGCGGTGCGGATGATGGATAACGTCGTCGATGCCTCGAAATTCCCGCTGCCGCAGCAAGCAGCCGAGGCGCAGGCCAAGCGCCGCATCGGCCTTGGCGTCACCGGTCTGGCCGATGCGCTGCTGATGCTTGGCCTGCGTTACGGTGCCGATGATGCGGTAGCGCAAACGCGGGTGTGGATGAAGTCGATTGCCCGTTCGGCCTATCTGGCTTCGGTCGATCTGGCGCGTGAAAAAGGTGCCTTCCCGCTGTTTGACGCCGAGAAATACCTCGCCTCGGGTTTTATGCAGCGCATGGATGAGGATGTGCGCGAGGCGGTGGCCCAGCACGGCATCCGCAACGCGCTGCTGACCAGCATCGCGCCGACCGGCACTATCAGCCTTTATGCGGGCAACGTCAGTTCGGGAATCGAGCCGGTCTTTGCCTATGCCTATACCCGTAAAGTCCTGCAAAAAGACGGCTCGCGCACCGAAGAAGAGGTCGTTGATTACGCCGTGCAGATGTGGCGCGACCTGCATGGCGACGCGCCGCTGCCCGACCATTTTGTCAATGCCCAGACGCTTTCGCCCATGGATCACGTCGCCATGCAGGCGGCCGCGCAGGAATGGGTCGACAGCTCGATCTCAAAGACCATCAACTGCCCCGAGGATATCTCGTTCGAGGACTTCAAGGATGTCTATCTGGCCGCCTGGGATCAGGGCTGCAAAGGCTGCACCACCTATCGTCCGAACGATGTGACCGGCTCGGTCCTGTCGGTCAGTGAGAAATCCGAAGAGGCCCCGCAGGCCGACAAGGGCGCCGATGTGGTTTATCTGACCGAGCCACTGGAACGCCCGGCGGCGCTTGAGGGCTCGACCTACAAGCTGAAATTCCCCGGCAGTGAGCACGCGATCTATATCACCATCAACGATATCGTTCAGGCCGATCACCGCCGCCCCTTCGAGGTTTTCATCAACTCGAAGAACATGGAGCATTTTGCCTGGACCGTGGCGCTGACACGGATGATCTCGGCTGTATTCCGGCGCGGCGGCGATGTGTCCTTCGTGGTCGAAGAGCTGAAGGCGGTCTTTGACCCGCGTGGCGGCGCGTGGATGGAGGGACGCTATGTCCCCTCGATTCTTGCCGCCATCGGTGGGGTGATCGAGCGGCACATGATCTCGACCGGTTTTCTTGCCGGCGAGGGCATGGCACTGAAATCCGATCCCAAGGCCGAACTGGTCGCCGTGGGCGAACGCCCGCGCGGCCCGGCCTGCCCCTCTTGCGGCCAATACGGGATGCGTATGATCGAGGGCTGCATGACCTGCCCTTCATGCGGCCATTCCAAATGCGGCTAAGGCGGGACGGCTCGTGTGCGGTCAAGCATAAAATGAGCCTTACCCGGACTGTTTGAGCCTTTTTGCAAGCATAAGGTGAGCCCAGGATTTTTCTTGGCTCACCTTATCTTTATTTATCAATATGCTACTGAACTCGCCTCTTCAGGCCCTGCGGTCGCTTCACACTTGTCCGGCTTGAGCGCGGTCCCATTGACGAGTTTTGGATGGCTGCGCATCGTCAGGGCATCCCCTCCATGATCGGATGCCGGTCACGGTCCGTTTCCGTCCCGCTGTTAACCGTGGAACATCACCACTCGTCACTCTCCACACCGGAAAAACGCCCGCTTTTCCGGACAGCCCAGGCTTGTCTGTGAAAAGAGCCAACCTCCAGCCTTACCGATCGCGCCTTCTGCTCCACCATGCGCGGCGCCCGTTTAGCGAGTCTGGATATCCCGTCTCGTAGAGCGCCATTTCAGGGTGCGGGTCTTGCAGCGCACCTATGGAGGATAGTCCGTCTTCTGGGCTTCCTCCTCATTCATCGGCGATGGCGAAGGCCATCCGATCAAGGACGCCACAGGACATGTCCAGCAGCTGCTTTTTCTTGTCGAAGGCTCTGATGCTGTAACCGCCCCCCGACG
>NZ_AEPN01000057.1:0-17971 GCF_000185925.1 Paracoccus sp. TRP
GGGAATCCTTTTTGTCAACACAACCTAGTGAACAAGAGTTTTCCGAGCGGGCAACGAAGCTCCTTTCGATTGCATTCCTGCTGATATCGGCAAGCCTCTGCTTCCGAACCTACCAGCAGCCGACTTTCCTATGGAAAAGTAAAGAGTTAAGCATAAGGCCCGAATTGGTGTCGGGGGCGATTGCCATAATGATGCTTGTTCCCCTCTACGCCAGAGGAGTGCTGAGGTGGAGCAAATCCATATATGGAATAATCATTCTTATCCTTCTGTGGGTTATATATGCGGCACTTATTCAGGTCGCGATTGGAGGGGGTAAGGTAGTAAAGATTTCACAATATCTTATTGCATCTGCAGCTCTGCTTTCATGGCTAGGAATGCGCAGCGCTGCTGGACTATCATGGATACTTGCCTTTGCTGCGTGCATATATTCTATCATACAGAAGGGCGCAGCTCTGGAGATTTATGGGTTTATCCTTTTGGCAAGCGCTTTCCTCGGCTGCCTGCTTCACTCTGGTTTAGGTCCGAAGGATTTTATGCACGAGATCACTGATGAGTTCCATCTCAAGTCTCAGTCTGTCAGCCGACGTATATCTGACGACGTTAGCGCCGCAGGCAATGCTGCCGGGAAAATCATGTAGCATCAGCCTTATAGCTTGGCGCAGCAACGATAACCGTTTAAGATATCCAGCACGTCGCCCCACCTGTTGCCCCGCCCGGCCACCAGCTGGCAACATTCTGGTACCAAATCTTCCGTCTAATAGGAATCCTACCGCCCCAGCCAAAAATTTCCTCTGAAATTTCAGTAGCTTACCGTCACAGCGGTTGCCTTTAGGTGTTGCACGTTTCCGGACCTCAAGCCCGTAACAAATGACAAAGAAGCGTTTCTCTTTGTTAGCAAGACGGGACCGCAAGCACCCCTCGGCAGGGTACGGCAGCGCCGAAACTGCTGGCCGATAGCGCCAGTAACATTCGATCTGCAGGGCCAAGAACCTATCCAGATCGCCCCCCCACAAAGCGCAGAGAGGGCCTGCACGGTTGCTCGGCCCTGAAACTAAAAAGCCCGCCATTCACCAGGCGGGCTTTGTGTTTGCGAGCCTACAGACTGCTTCAGGCAGCCAGTTCGCCAGCCAACGAGTTCGGGGCGCTGTAGGTGATGCGCACCCGGACCAGATCACCAACCCTGGCCTCAGGCGCCTCGACAAAGACCGCATGAAGATAGTCGGACTTGCCGACCATCTGTCCCGGATTGCGGCCCGGTTTTTCGAACAGGACACCCAGTTCGCGCCCGACCATGCTTTCCTGAGCCGCACGCTGCTGGCTTGTCAGCAGGGTCTGCAACTCTTGCAATCGCGCATCGGCAACCGCGTCGTCAATGCAAGGCCGTTCATAGGCCGGTGTCCCGGGGCGTGGGGAATATTTGAAACTGAAAGCCGTGCCGAAATTCACCTCGCGCACAAGCGCCAGCGTGTCACGATGGTCCTGATCAGTCTCTCCCGGGAAGCCGACGATAAAATCGCTGGTCAGCATGATGTCAGGACGGGCTTTGCGGATACGCTCGACCAGACGCAGGTACTGGTCCACGGTATGCCGCCGGTTCATCGCCTTCAGAATGCTATTCGAACCAGATTGCACCGGCAGATGCAGATAAGGCATCAGCTTTGGCTCATCCCGATGCGCCTCGATCAGGTCATCAGCCATGTCATTGGGATGGCTGGTGGTATAGCGGATGCGGTCCAGCCCCTCGATCTCGGCAATGGCGCGGATCAGGCGGCCAAAACCCCATTCGCGGCCCTCGGGCCCCTCGCCATGCCAACCGTTGACGTTTTGCCCCAACAGCGTGATCTCGCGCACACCACGAGAGACCAGATCGCGCGCTTCGGCCAGAATGCGCGAGACGGGACGCGAGACCTCGGCCCCGCGGGTATAGGGCACCACGCAGAAGGCGCAGAACTTGTCGCAACCCTCTTGCACGGTCAGGAAGGCCGCGGGGGCGCGGCGGGTTGCGGCAGCAGGTTTGGGCAGATGCTCAAATTTGTCCTCTGCCGGGAATTCGGTATCGACGCCCCGCCCGGCACGAGCCATTGCCGGCAAGCGGTGATAGGCCTGCGGTCCGACCACCAGGTCAACGATGGGCATACGGCGCTGGATCTCTTCGCCCTCGGCCTGCGCGACGCATCCCGCGACGCCGATCTTCAGATCAGGCTTTTCCAGTTTGAGCGGTTTAAGCCGGCCAAGATCGGAATATAGCTTTTCTGCCGCTTTTTCACGGATATGGCAGGTGTTCAGCAAAACCATATCAGCTTCGGCCTGGTTCTCGGTCAGGACGTAGCCCTCGGCACCCATGGCCTCGGCCATGCGCTGGCTGTCATAGACGTTCATCTGGCAGCCATAGGTCTTGATGAAAAGTTTCTTCACCACCGGAGCGGTCTTGCTGGCTTCGTCACTCATGCCGTGCTGTCCTTGAGGTCCGCATGCTGATACAGGAATAAGCCCGGCTTGGAAAGTGTGGCGAGATGAGCGACCTGACCTCAGTCCCGAATATCGGCCCTGCGACCGCCCGCGCCCTGATCGGGGCCGGTATCCCCGATGCCGCGACCCTGCGCCGCCTCGGCGCGCATGAGGCCTATCGCACCCTGATCAACGCCGGAGAGCGGCCCCATTTCATCGGCTATTACGTCCTGCATATGGGGTTGCAAGGCAGGCCGTGGAACGATTGCCAGGGCGCAGAAAAAGCGGCGCTGCGCGCGCAATTCGATGCGCTGGTGGCCGAGACACGCGCCAACCCGCTCAGCGCCATCGAGGCTGAGCTTGACCAGATTGGCCTGCCTCGCCCGGCGGCAGTTTAACCGTCCCGGCTGGCAGTTTGCCAAAGGGCGACCCCCGCGCCCGGCACTTGGTCCAAAGGGCCACACCGCCCCATTGAACCGCCGCTGACGCCCGGATAGCCTGCAGATAAAGCGCAGATGGAGGCTGACGAGATGAACAAACCGCAAAGCTGGGAAGCCCGGGCCGAGACCTATTCGCTCTATGGTTTCACCGACATGCCTTCGCTGCATCAGCGCGGCACGGTCGTCGTGACCCATGGCGAGGGACCCTATATCGTCGATGTGAATGGCCGGCGTTATCTGGACGCCAACTCGGGCCTGTGGAACATGGTCGCGGGCTTTGACCACAAGGGGCTGATCGACGCCGCCAAGGCCCAATACGAGCGTTTTCCCGGTTATCACGCCTTTTTCGGCCGCATGTCCGATCAGACGGTAATGCTGTCGGAAAAGCTGGTCGAGGTGTCGCCCTTTGATTCGGGCCGGGTGTTCTATACAAACTCGGGGTCCGAGGCGAATGACACCATGGTCAAGATGCTATGGTTCCTGCATGCAGCCGAGGGCAAACCGCAAAAGCGCAAGATCCTGACCCGCTGGAACGCCTATCACGGCGTGACCGCCGTTTCGGCCAGCATGACCGGCAAGCCCTATAATTCGGTCTTTGGCCTGCCGCTGCCGGGCTTTGTGCATCTGACCTGCCCGCATTACTGGCGCTATGGCGAAGAGGGCGAAACCGAAGAGCAGTTCGTCGCCCGCCTCGCCCGCGAGCTGGAGGAAACGATCCAGCGCGAGGGCGCCGACACCATCGCCGGTTTCTTTGCCGAACCGGTGATGGGCGCGGGCGGCGTGATTCCCCCGGCCAAGGGGTATTTCCAGGCGATCCTGCCAATCCTGCGCAAATATGACATCCCGGTCATCTCGGACGAGGTGATCTGCGGTTTCGGACGCACCGGTAACACCTGGGGCTGCGTGACCTATGACTTTACACCCGATGCAATCATCTCGTCCAAGAATCTTACAGCGGGCTTTTTCCCCATGGGGGCGGTGATCCTTGGCCCGGAACTTTCCAAACGGCTGGAAACCGCAATCGAGGCGATCGAGGAATTCCCCCATGGCTTTACCGCCTCGGGCCATCCGGTCGGCTGTG
Organism: Paracoccus sp. TRP; assembly: GCF_000185925.1. Lineage (NCBI taxonomy): Bacteria > Pseudomonadati > Pseudomonadota > Alphaproteobacteria > Rhodobacterales > Paracoccaceae > Paracoccus > Paracoccus sp. TRP. The sequence goes on from NZ_AEPN01000057.1 coordinate 3,970, forward strand.
CTATTGCGCTGAAAGCAATCGACGTGGTGATGAATGAAGGGCTGGCTGAGAACGTCCGCCGCCTTGCCCCCCGTTTCGAGGAAAGGCTGAAACATATCGCCGAGCGCCCGAACATCGGTGAATATCGCGGCATCGGCTTCATGTGGGCGCTGGAGGCTGTCAAGGACAAGGCAAGCAAGACGCCGTTCGACGGCAACCTGTCGGTCAGCGAGCGTATCGCCAATACCTGCACCGATCTGGGGCTGATTTGCCGGCCGCTTGGTCAGTCCGTCGTCCTTTGTCCGCCCTTTATCCTGACCGAGGCGCAGATGGATGAGATGTTCGATAAACTCGAAAAAGCCCTTGATAAGGTCTTTGCCGAGGTTGCCTGACCTGACTTGGGCGACCCCCCTACCAGGGGTCGCCCCCACCCAGAACCACACGCGCCATCTGCACCCGCTGCGGGGCGATATGTTCGCTTTCAGCGAAATCCAGCACGCGCTGATCATTTTCAAGCAGAAAATCCAGCACAAAAACCGCGAATTCCGGCCGCGCAGCCATGGCACGCAAACCAGCGGCATCGCTGCCCGATTGCATCAACAGCACCCGGACCAGTTCTGCATCCCTGGCGATATAGGCAAAGCCTGCATCTGCGATATCTCGCGCCTCTTTCGGTGTCATGCTGCTCTCACATTCTTGAACGATCAGGGCGATTTCACGCGACCCGGAAAGGATTTGTTAAACAATCTGGCGCATGATTGCGGGGCGGGAAAGCTGATAAGAAGCGAAATTGACCATGACAGGGCATATTCTTGTCGTCGACGGCGTACCGACCAATCGCATCACCATGAAGGTGCGGCTGGCTGCGGCATGTTATGAGGTCACGACCGCCACTACGGGGGTCGAGGCGCTGCAGCTCGCCCGGCAGATCCATCCGGATATCGTCCTGATCGGAGGCAGCCTGCGCGATATGGAAGGCGCCGCACTTTGCACGGCTTTGCGGTCGCTGCCCGGCGGCGCCAAGCGGCCAATCCTCGTTCAGGCAAGTGGCGGCGAGCGGGTCGAGGCTCTGCGCGCCGGCGCAGCAGGACTGATTGACCCTGGTGGGGACGATCTGACCTTGCTGGCCCGCATTCGCGGATTGATGCGGCATGAATGCGCAGCGGCCGAGGAATCGATTCCCGGCCTGGCCGAGGAACCTGCGCCATTCCTGGACGACAGCCACTCGCGCGCAGTGTTTATCGCCGACCAGCCAAGCACGGCAATGGGATGGCGCAATGCCCTGCAAAACCGGGTCGATTTCTCCATCTCGATCAGCGAAAGCGAGCGCGCCCTGGCCGAGGCCACCTCGGGGCGGGCTGCCGATCTTTATCTGATTGCGGCGGATATTCAGCAGCCTGGCGACGGGCTGCGTCTCTTGTCCGAACTGCGCTCGCGTCCGCTGTCGCGCGACGCAGGCCTCGTCGTCGCGCTGCGGCCGGATCAGGCGGTAATGATGCCGGTCGCGCTGGATCTCGGCGCGGGGGATGTACTGCCCTGGAACCTTGCCAGCCCACAGACCGCGCCCGAAGCGGCGATTCGCCTGCAAACGCAACTTGCACGCAAGCAGCTCGCCGACCACCGCCGGCAAGAGACTCAGCGCAACATGCGCTGGGCGATGACCGATCCGCTGACCGGGCTTCACAATCGGCGCTTTGCCCTGCCACGCCTCGCAGAGCTGGCCGCCGAAGCCCGCGAAGTTCAGATAGATCTGGCCGTGATGCTGCTGGATCTCGACCGTTTCAAACAGGTCAATGACATCCACGGCCATCCCGCCGGCGACGCGGTACTCACCGAAACGGCCGCCCGCCTCGCTGCCACCCTGCCCGAACACGCCTTGCTTGCCCGCATAGGCGGAGAAGAGTTCCTGGCAGTCGTACCCGATTGCTCTGGGCAGGGGGCGCGGCGTGTGGCCGAGCAGATGCGCCACGCGGTCATGGCCAGCCCAGTCACCCTGCCCCCGGGGGGGCTCGGCAAGGAGCTGACCGTCACCGTTTCCGTCGGCGTGGTGGTCGGTCAGGGACGAGGGGACGCGCTTTCGCTTGAACCCGAGGTTCTGCTTGCCAGCGCCGACCGGGCGCTTTTGAATGCCAAATCCTCGGGGCGAAACCGCATCGTCATGGCCTCGCATATAGCTATGGCATGAACTCCGCATGCAGCCGATTGTCGCGCCCGGATCCGACTCCCGCCGTACTTTCCTTTCGGGGGCGGTTGTCCTACATAGTTTGGGAACAGGAAAGGAACGTGCCCAATGGCTCATGCCGCCTCGCCCAATGCCTATTCCGATGCCGCCCAGCCCGAGCGTCCCGTCAAGCCCGCGATCCTGCGTGGCGCTATGGGCCGCTGCCCAAGCTGTGGGCATGGCCGGCTGTTCAAAGGCTATCTGACCGTCCGCGCAGCATGCCCGCATTGCGGAGAAGAGCTGCACCACCAGCGCGCCGATGACGGGCCGGCTTACCTGACCATCCTTTTGGTCTCGCATCTCGGCGCGCCGCTGCTTTTGGCAATCTTCATGGCATATCGGCCCTCGGCCATGGCCATGCTGATCGGCTTTGGCCTTGGCGCGGTGGTTCTGTCTCTGCTGCTGCTGCCGCGGATCAAGGGCGGGATGATCGGCTTTCAATGGGCGCGCCGCATGCATGGCTTTGGCGGGAACTCAGCCAGAGTCGAGGCCGACGCGCCGTGACTACCGCAACCGGGATCCTTACCCCCAATCGCGCCACCAGAGAGCAGCCGATCCGCGATGCCGCCACCGTCATCGTGCTTGATCGCAATACGCCGGATGGGCCATCGGTCCTGATGGGCCAAAGGGGTGCTTCGGCCGCCTTCATGCCCTCAAAGTACGTCTTTCCTGGCGGCGCAGTCGACGCGGCCGACGCAGATGTGCAATTTGCTGCGGAATTGCAGCAACAGACGGCCGCACTATTGGCGGCAGAACCACGTGAAGATGTGCAGGTGTCGCCCCGTGCACTCGCCGCCGCCGCTCTGCGCGAGCTCGCTGAGGAAACCGGGCTGATGATCGGCCCCCCCGGCCCCGCCCCAAGCGGATGGAGCCATTATGCCGACGCGGGTCTGGCCCCCGATCCCTCAACGCTGATCTATATGTTCCGCGCGATCACCCCGCCCGGCCGTCCGCGCCGTTTTGATGCACGTTTCCTGCTGCTTGACGCCGAGCGGCTGCATGGCAACCGGCATGATTTCAGCGGCGCCTGTGACGAACTCTCACATCTGCACTGGGTGCCGTTAACCGAGGCGCGGGCACTAGATCTTCCCTTCATCACCGAGGTGGTGTTGGCCGAGGTGGCAAGCCTGCTGTCCAGCGCCGGCACCGGGCCACTTGGGCCACCGCAGTCCGTACCATTCTTTGACAACCGGGCGGCGACACCACGATTTATGCGTATCGCCTGAAGCCGCCCGGCTATCTTGGCTTCACCGCCCCCTAAAGCGGGGGGCGCGTTTTTCCAGAAATGCCGTAACACCCTCGGCGAAATCGGCGGTTCGGGCCATTTCTCCCTGCAATTTCGCCTCAAGCTTCAGTTGGCTGGCCATATTGTTTCCACTTGAGGCCCGCAGAGCCTGGCGGATGGCCAGAAAGGCCGCTGTCGGCCCTTCGGCCAGCGATTTGGCGCGGGCGGCAATCACCGAATCAAACTCAGCGTCCGATACCGCCTCCCAGATCAGGCCCCACTCTGCCGCCTTGGCAGCCGGGATACGGTCGGCGAAAAGCATCATCCCCATGGCCCGCGGCACCCCGACCGAGCGTGGCACGATATAGGTCCCGCCCGCGTCGGGGATCAGCCCGATGCGACTGAATGCCTGCACAAAACCGGCACTTTCCGCAGCGATCACCACGTCGGCTGCCAGCGCCAGATTAGCCCCCGCCCCTGCCGCGATCCCGTTTACCGCTGCAATCACCGGGACCGGCGCATCGGCGATCGCGGCCAGCATCGGCTCATATTCCTCGCGCAGGATCTCTTCGACGTTGAAGCCCGCAGTCGCATCCGTCAGATCCTGACCCGAGCAGAAACCGCGCCCGTTCCCGGTCAGCACCACACAGCGTGTGCCCTGCGGCAGGTTCATCATCGCAGAAACGATCTCGGCCCGCATGGTGCGGTTAAGCGCGTTCACAACGTCAGGCCGATTCAGCGCCAGACGTGTGATTCCGTCCTGACTCGTCAGTTCAATTGTCTGAAAGCTCATCCTCATTCCCCTCTTTCAGCCATCCTGCCGAAGAGCGGCACAGGGAGAAAGCCCGACCCAGCGTCAGTCGCGCATGATCTTGTCAAGCCGGGCCTTTTCCTCGTCGCTAAGCTCAGTCGGGCCCACTTCGGCCACATTCCGCGACCGCAGGAAGCGCCAGCCCAGCACAAGTGCAAGCAGCGCCATGACCGGTCCGGCAAGATAAAGCAGCCAATTCACGCCCTGCGCCGGAGGCTCAAAGAGAACGTATTCACCGAAACGGTCTGCGACCGCCTGAATCGCCTGATCATTACTGTCGCCTGCGACCAGCCTCTCGCGCAGATAAAGCCGTAGGTCACGGCTGATCGGAGCGTTTGATTCGTCGATCGTCTCACCCTGACAGACTGGGCAGCGCAGCACGCGCGAGATCTCGCGCGCCCGTGCCTCAAGCGCGGGATCGGCCAGCACCTCGTCGGGCTGAACCGCAAAGGCAGGAAACGCGAATACAAGCGACAGGCAAAGAAGCAGGATGCGCATGTTTCACTCGGCCGGCTGAGGGCTGGGACGGGACTGACGCGCACCGGCTGCAACGCGATAGCGGCGGTCCGACAGGCTGATGCAACCGCCAAGCGCCATCAAAGCCACACCAAGCCAGATCCAGCTGGCAAAGGGTTTGATATAGGTGCGGACCGCCCAGCCTCCGTCAGGCTGCGTATCGCCGATCACCAGATAAAGGTCGCGGAACATACCGTTCTGGATCGCCGCCTCGGTCGTTGGCATTGCCTGAACCGGATAGATCCGCTTTTCGGGATAAAGCACCGCGACCTGACGGCCATCACGGGTGACCTTCATCGTCGCAACGGTGGCCTGATAGTTCGGGCCGGGACGCTCGTCTACCTCGGTAAGGGTGATGTCATAGGCAGAGACGCGGAACGTCTCGCCAATGTGGGCGACGCGAATATCCTCGACCTGCCAGGCCATCAGAAGGCTGATGCCGATAAAGGTAACGCCCAGCCCGGCATGGGCCACCGCCTTACCCCAATCAGCGCGCGGCAGCCGCCGCAGGCGCGCAAAACCCGAACTTCCGGTGCGCAACCACAAATCCGCAACCGCGCCGCCGACCAGCCATACCCCCAGCCCGCCTCCGATCACGGCAAGCGCAGAACGCCCGGTCGAGACCGCAAAGATCAGCGCCATGACAGCCCCGGTCAGTACCAGTGCCCCGCGCAGCGGATATAGCACACGGGCAAGCCGGCCGCGTTTCCACGGCAGGATGGCCCCCAGCGGCAGAATGATCGCAAGCGCCACCATGAAGGGCGTAAAGGCCTGCTCAAAGAACGGCGCGCCAACCGATAGCTTGCGATCCCACAGCATTTCGGCAACCAGAGGCCACATCGTCCCGACAAAGACCACAAAGGCCGAGACAGCCAGCAGGATGTTGTTGAGCACCAACGCCCCTTCGCGTGATACGGGGGCGAATGCACCCCGCGCCTGCATCGCCGGGGCACGGAAGGTGAACAGCGTCAGCGCCCCACCCAGAAATACCCCGAGGATCAGCAAGATGAACACGCCGCGCTCGGGGTCGCTGGCAAAGCTGTGAACCGAGGTGATGACGCCAGAACGCACAATGAAAGTACCGATCAGCGAAAAGCCAAAGGCCATGATCGCCAGCAGGATGGTCCAGCTTTTCAGCACTTCGCGCTTTTCGACGACAATGGCCGAATGCAGCAGCGCAGCCGCAATAAGCCAGGGCATGAAGCTGGCATTTTCGACCGGGTCCCAGAACCAGAAGCCACCCCAGCCGAGTTCGTAATAGGCCCACCACGAACCAAGGCCGATACCGATGGTCAGAAATATCCAGGCGGCCAGCGTCCAGGGCCGCACCCAACGCGCCCACGCGGCATCGACACGCCCCTCGATCAGCGCTGCAACCGCAAAGCTGAAGGCCATGCTAAGCCCGACATAGCCAAGATAAAGAAACGGCGGATGAAAGGCGAGGCCCGGGTCCTGCAGCAACGGATTCAGGTCGCGGCCATTGAAAGGCGGGCTAGCCATGCGCAGGAACGGGTTCGAGGTGAATAGAATAAAGGCAAGAAACGACATGCCAATTGCCGCCTGCACTGCCAGCACCCGCGCCCGCAGTTTCGGCGGCAGGTTGGCGTCAAAGGTCGCGACCGCCGCCCCAAAAAGCGACAGGATCAACACCCACAGCAGCATCGAGCCTTCGTGGTTTCCCCAGACGCCGCTGATCTTATAGATCATCGGCTTGGCGGTATGCGAGTTCTCATAGACCAGTGCGACCGAAAAATCCGAGGTGACAAAGGCCACGGTCAGCGCCGCAAAGGAAATGCCGATCAGGCCGAATTGCGCCAGCGCAGCGGGGCGCGCGGCCTCGATCCAGCCACTCCACCCCCGGGCGGCACCGACCATCGGCACGATGACCTGAAAGATCGCCACCGCAAGGGCGAGGATCAGGGCGAAATGGCCAAGTTCGGCGATCATAGGCTTCCTCCGGGTGGCTGGCCCGCACAATAGCGACGGCGCGGACAGCAAACCAGCCCTCCGCGCCTGCCATCTTGTCACAGCCTCGCTAGCGTGTCCCGCCAGCAGCAAGCCAATCGCTCAAGGCCGGGTTGTCGGCTACACTCTCGGCCCGATCTGCCTGTGCCGTCGCAAGAGGTTTTACCCCCATCTGTCCCGGACCTGCACTTGCCGGAATGATCGGCCGGGTACGGAAATAATACGCCTCACGCGCACCAAAATAAAAGCTGATGACAGCACCCAGCAGCCACCACAACGGTTCGGGAACAAGGTTCAGCCCCTGCATACGCAGACCGAACCCTTCGGGATCAGCCATGGCATAGACGAACAGTCCGACCGTCCCCAGCGTCATCAGCGGTCGCGGCAGACGGTTCAGCCCGTTCATCAGGCTGTCGAACCAGTTGCAGGGCTGGATCGAGAACTCGGCCCCGTACTGGGCAATCGCGCGGGCATAGGCCTCTTCGTCCAGCTCCATGCGGCGGGTCGCGTTCTCACGAAACAGTCCCGCCATGCCGGTCGCGGCATTGGTTACGGTGGCGACAGCGGCGCCGGCACCCAGGAAACGATCCATTACCCCCATTTTGCGATCCTCTCGCGATGTTCTGTCATGGTCAGGTGATAGCGGGCCGAGATAAATTCTTCGGCACGCCGGATCCATCCGCCCTTGCCCCCCGAACGCGTACGGGCGAATTTTCGGCTGGCCGGACGGGTGTCAGCCAGCGCGTAGTAGTAATTGCGCCTCGCGATACCATAAGCGTCAGCGAAATGATCGGGCGCAGCGGCATCGGCCTGATGTGCCGCGGTGATCGTCAAAGGCCCGACGATGCCGTCATCCGCGATCAGAAACCCCATCTGAGAGATCAGCCGTTGCAGGATCTTCACTGCATTGGCCCCGGCATTGACATACATGTCAAAGACGGACGGCTGCACCGATTGAGGCAGCGCGGCAAGACGCGGCCTGCGAAAGTAATGCTCGACAAGAATGGCGTTCGCGTCAGCGCGGGTCAGTGCCTTGACATCCGCCGCATCAATCCGCCCGTCGCCGGTCTTGTCGATACCAAGCCGCCTTAACGTCGCAAGTGTGACGCCGAAATTTGTCGCCCCACCCGGATCGTCGGGATCGTTTACATATCCACCTTCGCGGGCGACGATTTCGGCCGCGATCTGTTCTACAGTCTTCATTCCAGCCCCCGGTCTGAAAGAGACCAAAAGCTGGAGAAGTCAGGTTAACGGGCGGTTACCACAGCGCGCGTTGCGTCAGGAGTTCGGATCCTCGTAAACACCCTGTTCCTTAAGCGAATCTATCACCTCACGAGGCATATAATTCTCGTCATGCTTGGCGAGAATTTCGGTGGCGATGAAGGTGTCACCCTCCATCCGACCGGTACCGATCATGCCCTGACCTTCGGCGAAAAGGTCGGGCAGAACGCCTGTAAAGCGCACGGGAATGCTCGCGCCGCCATCCGTGACGCGAAAGCTGACCGTTTCACCCGCGCCACGGATCAGGGTGCCGTCCTCGACCAGGCCTCCAAGGCGGAAAATCTCGCCCAGAGATGGCGGATTCTCGGCCATCTGGCTGGGCGAACGGTAAAGGTTGATGCCATCACGAAACCCATATCCGATCAGCCCCACCGCCAGAACAAGGGCCACCGCAGCAGCGATGATGATCTGGATACGACGCTTTTTCTTAAGTGATTTCATGGTATAAACTTCCAAAGTTCAGGCACCTTCAAACCTGATCGAATGGCGCATGAACTGTGTTGCCTTGCCCGAAACCCGCGTGGGATCGCCGGTGGTCAGAAAACGCGAGACCGTGCCTTTCCCGACCATTTCCGGGTGGCGGCCCAGATAATCCTCAAGGCTTTCGGCAACCAGGTTGGGCTGGGAGTAAACCTTGACCTTAGGCCCCAGCGCCTTCTGGAACGCGTCCTGAACAAGAGGATAATGGGTGCAGCCAAGGATCGCCGCCTCGGGATGGGGCATCCGGCGCAGCAGCGCCTCGACATGAGAGGTCACCAGCGCCTCGGCCAGAATTTCATCACCCATCTCGATCGCATCGACGACACCGCCGCAGGGCTGCGCCTCGACGTCGACGCCAATGGCACGGAAAGCAAGCTCACGTTGAAAGGCGCGGCTGGCGACCGTCGCAGGGGTGGCAAACAGCGCCACATGCTTAACTGCAACCTCGCGCGGCGGAGAGTTGTCACCCCAGCCCCGTTCCGTCAGCGCCTCGATCATCGGGACAAAGACGCCAAGCACCCGCTTATCCGAAGGAAGCCAGGTCTCTTGCATGCGTTTCAGCGCAGCGGCCGAGGCCGTGTTGCACGCAAGGATAACCAGATCGCAACCTTCGGCCCACAGCCGTTCCACCCCGGCACAGGTCAGGTTGAAAATGTCATCGGCATCGCGCACGCCATAAGGCGCATGGGCGTTGTCGCCCAGATAGACCAGCGGCAGGTCAGGCATTCGGGCGGCTATTGCGGCCAGCACTGTCAGACCGCCCAAACCCGAATCGAATACGCCTACTGCCATGATCAGCCTCCTGCACGCGACGCGTCTTTTTAGGACGCGCGGCCTCTGATTGCCATGATTTATGTCAGGCTGCACCCGTTGGGGCAGCCATGCCCGACCAAGGCCGCAAAACACATACACCGCAAGTCCTTACGGGCCCGGTGCTGCCCTGCCGTGCGCCATGCTTGACCTGCGGCGCAAGGTCGCGCATCACGGCTTTGCCTTTAGCCCAGCTTCGTCGCATTGTCCTGAACGCCAGCCAAAGACCTTGGGCCGGGCATTGCTGTTCAAAACGGCGTGACCGCCCCTTGGGTTGAATCGCCAGCGCACATGGAATTTTTATGTGCTCTTGCAGCCCTCATCCTTGGCTTGGCCGCTCGCGCGGCAGGACAAGTCAGCAACACTGACCGAGAAACAGTTTTCCCGGCATCTTGCAGACTTGTTCCGCTAACCTACTGTGATAAGGGTTGCACAAAATGCATGGCTGATGCCGCAAGAAAGCATTGTTATGGATTGGGACAAGTTAAGAATATTCCACGCCGTCGCCGACGCGGGCAGCCTGACCCACGCGGGCGATGTGTTGCACCTGTCCCAATCTGCCGTCAGCCGTCAGATCCGTGCGCTTGAGGATTCTCTGGGCACGACCCTGTTCCACCGGCATGCCCGGGGTCTGATCCTGACCGAACAGGGCGAATTGCTGTTCGAGGCGACCTCGTCCATGGTGCGCAAGCTCGACACCACCGCTGCCCGGATCCGCGACAGCGAGGAAGGCGTTTTCGGCGAGCTGAAGGTGACGACCACCACGGGCTTTGGCACGCTGTGGCTGGTGCCGCGTCTGGCCAAGCTTTATGACCGCTATCCCGATCTCAAGATCGACCTGATGCTGGAAGAGCGCGTTCTCGATCTGCCCATGCGCGAGGCAGACGTCGCCATCCGTATGAAAGAGCCGAACCAGCAGGACCTGATCCGCCGCCGGCTGCTCAATATCCGCATGCGCCTTTATGCAACGCCGGAATACCTTGAACGGGCCGGCACCCCCGAACGGGTCGAGGATATGGGCGCGCACCGGCTGATCTGCCAGAACCCGCAGACGCCTCAGGTCAGTTCGGGGGCAGTCCTGTCGCAAATGGTCCTGGCGCAGAACATGAAATCGACGCTGATGGTGAACAACTATTTCGGCGTGCTGCAAGCGGTGCTCAGCCATGTCGGCATCGGCGTGCTGCCTGACTATCTTAGCGTGGACTTTCCAAACCTGATCCGCGTGCTGCCTGATATTCAATCAGGCGAAGTGCCGGTGTTTCTCGCCTTCCCCGAAGAGCTGCGCACCTCGCGCCGGGTCGCGGCCTTCCGTGACTTCGTGCTGGAAGAGATCCAGTCCCTGCGCCGTCAGCAGACCGAGGAGGAAATTGCCAATCCATCCGTGGATTGACCGGTAAAGCGGCAGGAATTCTGCCGTTTTGCACGAGGCATTCGCAGATTGCATATCGGCCATGTGCTGCAATGCGGAAATCAGCCTTGAACCATTCGCCAACTGCACATATTTCCGATCTCGAAGGGGATGATTTGAGGAAACTCTCATCACCTTCAACCTCCCTGTTGGACTTGAGCCGGGCTTTATGCCCGGCTTTTTTTTCGCCCTTTCGTGACCTTGGTGCCGTCCGCACGCGCGAGCCTCTTTCCTAACCGGGCCGTGGCGCTTAAAAGGCCGCAAACCGGGGAAAAGGGCGCCAAGATGAACGAACCGCAGATCACCGAGGAACTGATCGCCGCACATGGGTTAAAGCCTGATGAGTACCAGCGCATCCTCGAGATCATCGGCCGCGAGCCGACTTTCACCGAGCTTGGCATCTTTTCAGCCATGTGGAACGAGCATTGTTCCTACAAGTCGTCCAAGAAATGGCTGCGTACCCTGCCGACCACCGGCCCGCAGGTGATCTGTGGCCCGGGCGAGAATGCAGGTGTTGTGGATATTGGCGACGGTCAGGCCGTGGTCTTCAAGATGGAGAGCCACAACCACCCAAGCTATATCGAACCCCATCAGGGCGCCGCGACCGGCGTTGGCGGCATCCTGCGCGACGTCTTTACCATGGGTGCCCGCCCCATCGCCGCCATGGACGCGCTGTCCTTTGGCCGCCCCGAGCACCCCAAGACCGCCCATCTCGTCAAGGGCGTAGTCGAGGGGATCGGCGCTTATGGCAACGCTTTCGGCGTGCCGAACGTCGGCGGCGAAGTACGCTTCCACAGCAGCTATGATGGCAACTGCCTGGTCAACGCCTTTGCCGCGGGCCTGGCTGACGCCGACAAGATCTTTTATTCGGCGGCCTCGGGCGTCGGCATGCCCGTCGTCTATCTGGGTGCCAAGACCGGCCGCGATGGCGTCGGCGGCGCGACCATGGCCTCGGCCGAATTTGACGACACCATCGAAGAAAAGCGCCCGACCGTGCAGGTCGGCGACCCCTTCACCGAAAAATGCCTGCTCGAAGCCTGCCTTGAATTGATGCAGACGGATTCGGTGATCTCGATCCAGGATATGGGCGCGGCGGGTCTGACCTGTTCGGCCGTCGAGATGGGCGACAAAGGCGGTCTTGGGATCAAGCTGGTGCTCGACAACGTGCCCCAGCGCGAAACCGGCATGACCGCCTACGAGATGATGCTCTCGGAAAGCCAGGAGCGGATGCTCATGGTCCTGAAACCCGAGAAAGAAGCCGAGGCCCGCGCGATCTTTGAGAAATGGGATCTGGATTTTGCCATCGTCGGCGAAACCATCGCCGAGGATCGTTTCCTGATCGTGCACGGAAATGAGGTCAAGGCGGATCTGCCGCTGTCGAAACTCAGCTCCAGCGCCCCTGAATATGACCGCCCCTGGGTCGAGACCCCGGCCGCGGCCGAGATGCCCTCTCTGCCCGCCATCACCCCGATCGCTGCGCTCAAGGCGCTGATCGGCAGCCCCAACTACGCCCATAAAGGCTGGGTCTGGGAACAATATGACACGCAGGTCGGTGCTGATACCGTCCGCCGCCCCGGCCTTGGCGCCGGCGTGGTGCGCGTCCATGGCACGCAAAAGGCCCTGGCCTTTACCAGCGACGTGACCCCGCGCTATGTCCGCGCCAATCCCTATGAAGGCGGCAAACAGGCCGTGGCCGAGGCCTATCGCAACCTGACCGCCTGTGGCGCCCTGCCCTTGGCTGCAACGGACAACCTGAATTTCGGTAATCCTGAAAAACCCGAGATCATGGGGCAATTCGTCGGCGCAATCCGCGGTATCGGCGAGGCATGCAAGGCGCTCGACTTCCCGATCGTTTCGGGCAACGTCTCGCTTTACAATGAAACCGACGGCAAGGGTATTCTGCCCACCCCGACCATTGGCGGCGTCGGCTTGATTGCCGATCTGGACGATCTGATCGCGGGCCTGCCGTCCGAGGGTGATCTGGCGCTGGTCATCGGAGAAACGCGTGGCCACCTTGGCCAGTCGGCGCTTGCCGCCGAGGCCTTTGGTATCGAGGCCGGGGACGCCCCCCATGTGGACCTGAGCGCCGAACGTCGGAATGGTGAATTCCTGCGCGCCGAGCGCAAGCTCGTTTCGGCCGCAACCGACCTGTCGGATGGTGGCCTGGCCCTCGCCGCCTTCGAAATGGCCGAGGCAGCTGGGCTGGGTGTCACGCTTGACAGCGCCGAAATCGCCCAGCTTTTCGGCGAAGATCAGGCCCGCTATCTCGTCGCCTGCTCGTCCGAAAACGCCGCCAAGCTGACCGAGGCCGCCCATGCCGCCGGCGTGCCGCTGGCACAGGTTGGTCGCTTTGGGGGGGAGCAGGTCAGGTTCGGTGGCGATGCAGCGCCCTTGGCCGAACTGTCGGGTCTCTACCGTACTGCCTTTGAAAAAAGCCTTAAGCTCGAAGTTTGAGGCGGCCTGCATAAGATCCGGGTGCGCCTTGCCTGAGCGCACCCCCATACCGCTTTGTCCTTGTTGGTCACTGCACCCGCCCAGAACAGCCCCTGCTCTAGCTGATCCGGTGTACAGTCTCAAACACTGATGGTCGGTTTGGCAGATGGTGGATGGCTAAGCTACATACGGGCCAAAGCCATAATGGGCCCATCGCGTCTCCCTGCCGCGCAGATGCGCAATGCGCATAGCAGCAGAAAAACACTGAAAATCAAAAGTCTATCGCATTGAGACTCTGCCATAGCGATGCGGCAGATCTGCCTGACGATCCCCCCAAAAGCGTTCGGCAAATTCTGATAGATGCCTACGAAGGTCAGAGCACTGCGCCACCGCGAACACCTGCACCCTGCCGAGCTTCACGGACATCCCGCCGCGTTTCTTGCTCCGGAACCGCCAGCCGATCCCGCCAACTACTGATGCCCCGCCACCAAGCGGCAGAACAACACCAGTCGCACCGGCACAGCACCATTGCGGACATTGAAGCAAAAATGCTCTGCCCCAGTCGAGGTAATGACACCAGCAGTTGCAAGGACCGAACCGCCGACGAGAAGAATGTAGCGCAGTACCAGCGCAATAGCTCCTTTGAGCGGGACTTATCTCCTTTTGAAGATGGATTGTAGAAACGCCAGCAGCGCTGCCCAAATTCCGCCTGACGGGGCTGTGTCGGGCACGCTTCCTTTCGGCATCCTCGCCGGTGTCTCAAACACGCCTTCTCAGTTGCACGGCGGCGAACCAGCCCGTTCAGGACCTTACCACCGCCTTGTTCCACCTCGGAAACTCTGCGGCTGGACCTGTCACGGTTTGGTGCCGCTC
>NZ_AEPN01000056.1:0-4329 GCF_000185925.1 Paracoccus sp. TRP
AGCCTATGCCGCGTCGGGCGAATTGCGCTCGCACGGGATCGCGCCGGGGATCGTTCAGGTGCCGGGCGGCGGGCAGCCGATCATCCAGCTGGCCGATTCCGCGACCATGGGCGGCTATCCCAAGATCGCGGCGGTCATCGAGCCCGACCTGTGGCGCATCGCGCAGGCGCGGCCGGGCGACCGCCTGCGCTTTCGCCGGGTGACGCTGGCCGAGGCGGCCGAGGCCGCAAGGGTGCAGCAGGAAAACCTGGCCGGACTCCGCGCCGAGCTGGAAGCGTTCCGCGTCCGGCAGGGGGGATGGCAGTGATGTTCGACAAGCAAGACCTTACCCGGCTTCTGGACGCGATGCGCGCGCATGGCGTCGGCACGCTGGAGATCGAGGGCGGGGACATGTTCCTGCGCCTGGTCCTGCCGGCCGGACCCGCACCGGCCGCCGCGGCCCAGGCGCAACCGGCGACGGCGGCCGCCGCCGCGCGCAGCCCCGACATCGGCCGCTTCCTGCCGCGCGGCAGCGACGACGGCCTGCCCGCCCTTGCGCCCGGCGACGCGGTCCGCACCGGCGAGCTTCTGGGCTATGTCGCGCAAGGCGCCGTCCGCGCCGCCCTCACCGCCCCGGCGGATGGCACCATCGCGTCGCAGATCCCGGAACCCGGCACCCTGTTCGGCCACGGCGACACCGTCCTGACATTGGAGACCAAGCCATGATCATCGACATCAACTCGGACATGGGAGAGGGCTTCGGCCCCTATCGCATCGCCGATGACGAGGCGCTGATGGCGCAGATAAGCTCGGCCAACGTGGCCTGCGGCTACCATGCCGGCGATCCGGTCATCATGGACCGTACCATCCGGTTGGCTAGGGAGCATGGCGTCGATCTGGGCGCGCATGTCAGCTTTCCCGACCGCATGGGTTTCGGACGCCGCCGGATGGACATGGACCTGCCGGAACTGGAATGCCATGTGCTTTATCAGCTGGGCGCGCTGGCCGGGCTGGCGGGCCGCGCCGGGCATCGCATCACCCACATGAATCCGCATGGCGCGCTTGGCAATCTCGCCAGCTCCGATCCCGCCATCGCGGCGGCGGTGGCGCGCGCGACCATGGCCTTCGACCCCGAGATCGCCTTCCTGGTCCTGCCGGGCAGCGCCCTGGAAAAGGCCGCGCTGGAGATGGGCGGCAATGTGGTCCGCCTGTTCCTGGCCGACCGCGGCTATCTGGCCAGCGGCCAGCTTGCCCCCCGCAGCCAGCCGGGGGCGGTCATCCACGATGCCGAGCAGGTCGTGGCCCGCGTCATGCGGGTCATCCGCGACCGGCAGGTCGACACGGTGGACGGCCAGGTCATCCCGATGCCGGTGCAGTCCATCCTGGTCCATTCCGACACGGCGGGCGCGGTCGAACTGGCGCGGCGGCTGCGCGAAGGCATCACGGCGGGCGGCGCGACCATCGCGCCGCTGACCCGCCACATCTGACCCCCCGGGCATTCATTAAGAAGAAAGACAGAACCATGGCATTTTCGGATTACAAGACGGCATTGGTGACGGGCGCCTCGGGCGGAATGGGCTGGGCGATCGCCGAGCGGCTGCGCGCCAAGGGGCTGACCGTCCACGCCCTGGCCCGCAATGCCGACAAGCTGCAGGAACTGGCGGACCGATGCGGCGTCATCCCGCATGCGGTGGACGTTTCCGACACCGAGGCCGTGACCGCGCTGGTCAAGGATCTGGAAATCGACGTGCTGGTGAACAATGCCGGCGTGTCGCGGCCGGGCAGCATCCTTACCTCCAGCGCCTTCGACATCGACGAGCAGATCGACGTCAACCTGCGCGCCGCCCTGCATCTGGCCCGGCTGCTGCTGCCCTGCATGATGGAACGCGACCGCGGCCATATCGTCAACATCACTTCGATGGCCGGGCATTACGAGTTCGGCGGCCATATCGCCTATCACGCCACCAAGGCGGCGATGCATACCGTCTCGCGCCAGTTGCGGGTCGATGCCTTCGGCCGCCGCGTCCGGGTGACCGAGATCAGCCCCGGCCGGGTCGAAACCGACATCTTCGCCAAGGTCGAGAAGATCGACCCCGCCGAGGCGAAACGCAAATATTACGAAGGCTTCGAGATGCCGCAGGTCTCGGACATCGCCGATGCCGTGGAATATGCGGTCGGGACGCCGCAATATGTCAACATCAACCTGATCGAGCTGCTGCCGACGCTGCAGGTCCCCGGCGGCCTGCGCACCGCAAAGCGCGTGGGCGACGACGTGATCCTGACCGGCAACAAGTAACGCGCCGCCCCGCCGGCATCCGAACAATCCGCACCGATGGAGATTGCCTTGAGCAACATCAAACTGGCCTCGCGCGTCACCAGCATCCGCGTCTCGCCCAGCACCGCCGCCGCGCAGAAGGTCCGCGACCTGCAGGCCGAGGGACGCAGGATCCTCAACCTCACCGTGGGCGAGCCCGATTTCGACACGCCCGACCACATCAAGGCCGCCGCCATCCGGGCGATGGAAGGGGGCGAGACGAAATACACCTCGGTCAACGGCACGGTCGCGCTGCGCAAGGCCATCCAGCACGACTTCGCGACGCGGCTGGGCATCGACTGCGAACTGAACGAGATCTGCGTCGGCGGCGGCGCCAAGCAGGTGCTGTTCGTGGCGCTGATGGCCACCGTCGAGCCCGGGGACGAGGTCATCGTCCCGGCGCCCTATTGGGTGTCCTATCCCGACATGGTCATCGCCAATGGCGGCACCCCGGTCGTCGTTCCCTGCGGCGAGGAGGTCGGCTTCAAGCTGACCCCCGAGGTGCTGGAGGCCGCGATCACCGCCAACACCCGATGGGTGATCCTGAACTCGCCCTCGAACCCCACCGGCGCCGCCTACAGCGCCGACGAGTTGCGGGCGCTGGGGCAGGTGCTGCTGCGCCATCCGCATGTGATGGTGCTCTGCGACGAGATCTACGACCGGATCTGGTTCGCCGATTTCGAACCCTGCAGCATCCTGACCGTCCTGCCCGAACTGAAGCCGCAGGCCCTGGTCGTAAACGGCGTCTCCAAGTCCTACGCCATGACCGGCTGGCGGATCGGCTACGGCGTCGGGCCGGTGGCGCTGATCGATGCGATCAACAAGCTGCAGTCGCAGATGTCGTCCTGCCCCTCCTCGATCAGCCAGGCAGCCGCCGCCGCGGCCCTGACCTCGGACCAGCATTCGGTCGAGGAGGCCGTGGCGGTCTATCGCCAGCGGCGCGACCGCGCCCACGCGCTGATCAATGCCATCCCCGGCCTTTCCTGCCGCCTGCCGGACGGCGCCTTCTACCTCTATCCCAGCTGCGCGGGGCTGATCGGCAAGAAGACGCCGGACGGCAGGACGATCAGGAACGACCTGGATTTCAGCCTGTATCTTCTGGAAGCGGCAGGCGTCGCCTCGGTTCATGGCGGCGCATACGGGCTCGAACCCTATTTCCGCATCTCGACCGCGACCTCGATGGAGATCATCGACGCAGCCTGCGCCGCCATCGCCCGGGCATGTGAGGCTTTGGACTGAGAACAGCGGGCTGAGGGCGGATCCTCGTTTCTCGAGTGTCAACGGCGGTGCAATATCCGGCCACGCGGCGGAGTAAAATCCGGCCACGCGGCGGTGACCGGCGCCATGGCGCGCGCGCTTACCAGATAGCTGGCGCGTGCCATGGCGCATTGGCCCCTTGGACCAAAACAGCACCATCTGATTTCAGGACTTTTGTTGCTGCTTTCGGGCAGTGCTGTTGGCGAGACGATAACTCTCGCCGTTCATCTCGAGGATGCTGACGTGATGGGTCAGCCTGTCGAGCAGTGCGCCGGTGAGGCGCTCGGAGCCGAAGGTCTCGGTCCATTCATCGAAGGGCAGATTGCTGGTAATCAAGGTCGCGCCGCGCTCGTAACGTTGCGAGATCAGCTCGAACAACAATTCGGCGCCGGTCTTGGACAGCGGCACAAAGCCCAGTTCGTCGATGATCAGCAACTTGTAACCGGCCATTTGCTTCTGAAAGCGAAGCAGACGGCGCTCGTCGCGGGCCTCCATCATCTCACTGACCAGGCTCGCGGCGGTGGTGAAGCCAAGGGATGCCTGAGCCGCAAGACCGGGCTTGCCATGGCCTTCAGGCTGATGATGTCGGCGCAGAAGAAATGGCGCAAGCTTGACGGCCAGAACCGGCTGCCCGAGATCATCCAGGGGATTGAATTCCGCGATGGCCTCCGCCAACTTCAAACCGCCGCCTGATAAGGCATCACCAACTTTCGCGCATATCTCGAACATGACGAACAGAAGACGGTCATAATCGACGCGACCTACCTCAAGGCCCACCG
>NZ_AEPN01000055.1:0-14370 GCF_000185925.1 Paracoccus sp. TRP
CGGGTCACGTCTCGACGGAAATCAACACATCGTACCATTCCAGATCATTACGCCCGAAAACATCTAGGGCCAGGGCCTCGGCAACAGGGCCGTCCCGGTCAGGCGGTTTTGCCCATGCCGAATTGGCCGCCTGCGACCAAGACCGCCCTGACCGCCCGGTTCAGGCCTTCGCCGCCCAGGGCCCATGGTGGCTGTCCTGGCCGTCGAGGCGGTCGAAGCCATGCGCGCCAAAGAAGTCGCGCTGCGCCTGGATCATGTTCGCCGTGCCGCGGCCGGTGCGCATCAGGTCGAACCAGCCCAGACCGGCACCCAGCGCCGGCAGCGCATGGCCGTGCAACACGCCCTGCGCCACCACCGCCCGCAGCGCCGGCATCGCGGCCTCGAGCTTCTCGGCGAAGAAAGGCGCCAGCACCAGGTTGCGCGACGGATCCTCGGCCAGCGCCGTGGCCATGTCGTTCAGCATCGCCGAGCGGATGATGCAGCCCGCCCGCCAGACCCGCGCGATCCCCGGCAGGTCCAGCCGCCAGCCAAAGGCCCGGCCGGCGGCCTCGATCATCGCGAAACCCTGCGCATAGCACAGGATCTTGCCGGCGATCAGCGCCGCCTCCAGCTCGGGCAGCGCCAGGTCCAGCGCCTGCGGGGCGGCGCCGAAGCGCGCCTCGCCCGCCTTGCGCTCGCCGAGGCGGGCCGAGACGTTGCGCGCCATCACCGCCGCCTCGATCACCGGGATCGGCGCGGCGAGGTGCTGCGCCTCGATCGCGGTCCAGCGCCCGGTGCCCTTCTGCCCGGCGGCGTCCAGGATCACGTCCAGCATCGGCGCGCCGGTCAGCGGATCGGCGGCCCCGGCGACGGCAGCCGAGATCTCGACCAGGTAGGATTTCAGCGCCCCCCCGTTCCAGCCGGCGAAGGTCTCGCCGATGGCGGCGGCGGGCAGGCCGAGCCCGTCGCGCATCAGCCCGTAGACCTCGGCGATCATCTGCATGTCGGCATATTCGATGCCGTTGTGGACGGTCTTGACGAAATGCCCGGCGCCGGCCTCGCCCATCCAGGTGGCGCAGGGGGTGCCGTCCTCGGCCCGGGCGGCGATGGCCTGCATGACCGGGGCGACGCGGTCCCAGTCGGCGCGGGCGCCGCCGCCCATGATGGCGGGGCCGTGGCGCGCGCCCTCTTCGCCGCCCGAGACGCCCATGCCCAGGAAGCGCATCGGCAGACCGGCGGCGGCGCGGCGGTTGGTATCGTGGAAATTGGCGTTGCCGGCGTCGATCACCAGATCCTCGGGGTCGAGCAGCGGCGCCAGCGCCGCGATCTGGTCGTCGACGGCCTGACCGGCGGGGACCATCAGGATGATGGCGCGAGGAGGCGCGATGGCGGCGACCAGATCGGCCAGGCTTTCGGTCGGGATCACGCGATCCGCCAGAGCGCCGGCCTCGGCGTGGAAGCGGCGGGTCACTTCGGCGGTGCGGTTCCAGACCGCGATGCGAAAGCCCTTCTCGGCGATGTTCAGCGCCAAGGCCGCGCCCATCGTCCCAAGGCCGATCAGGCCGATCCTAGTGTCAGTGTTCATTATTCTTCTTTGCTCTGGACAACGCGTCCCCGCGAGGGACTCCGAATGATGATCGAAATGCAGCTGCGCGACGGACTCGTGGCACGGAGGCATCTGATAACGCTAACGGGACAGGCAGTCAAACCTGCCCCGCCGGGCGCCCCGGCGCGCAGGGGCCGGGACGCCGCCTGCGGGCGGGATCAACCCAGCAGCAGGTCGGGCAGGAAGGTGACGATGCCGGGGAACAGCGCCAGCATGATCGCGAAGCCGATCATGATCAACAGGAAGGGGAAGGTGACCCTTGCGATATAGGCCGTGCTTCGGGCGGTGATATTCTGGATGACCGCGAAGTTGAAGGCCACCGGCGGCGTGATCTGCGCCATCTCGACCACCAGGACCATGAAGATGCCGAACCAGATCTTGTCGAAGCCCGCGGCCTCGACCAGCGGCAGCACCACCGGCAGGGTGGTCGCGATCATCGAAAAGCCCTCGAGCGCGGTTCCCAGCACCAGATACAGCACGATCAGCGCCACGATCAGCAGCATCGGCGACAGGTTCCAGTCCGTCACGACATTTGCCACCGCGGCGGGAATGCCAAGGGTCGAGGTGATGTTGCCCAGCACCGATGCGCCAAGGATGATGATGCCCATGACCGAGCAGGTCTGCACCGTCCCCAGGATGATGTCGCGCAGCGCCCGCAGGTTCAGCGCGCCCTGCGACAGCGACACGAGGAAGGCCCCGACCACACCCAGCGCCGCGGCCTCGGAGGGGGTCGCCAACCCGCCATACATCGAGCCCAGGACGCAGAGGATCAGGAACATCACCGGGCCCAGATCCCGCAGGGCGGCAAGACGCTGGCGGAAGGGCATGTGGCGCAAGGCGCGTTCGTTCTCGGGCACCAGGTCGGGCTTGGCGCTGGCGCGGATCATGATGTAGGCGGCAAAGACCAGGGCAAGCAGGACGCCCGGAATGAAGCCGGCGGTGAAAAGCCGCAGGATCGATTCATTGGCTAGCACGCCATACATGATCATCACCGTCGAGGGCGGGATCAGGAATCCCAGCGTGCCGGCACCTGCAAGGCTGCCGATGGCCAGGTCGGGCGAATAGCCCCGCGCCAGCAGTTCCTTCAGGGTCATGCGGCCGACGACCTGCGTCGTCGCGGCCGAGGAGCCCGAGATCGCCGCAAAGATCGAGCAGCCGACGACATTGACATGCAGCAGCCGGCCCGGAAGCAGGCCCGCCCAGGGCGCCAGGCCGCTGAACAGGGTCTCCGACAGGCGCGTGCGAAACAGGAACTCGCCCATCAGGATGAAAAGCGGCAACGCGACCAGGTCGGGCGTGGTCAGGATGTTGAACAGGTATTGCGGAAACAGCCTGTCGACGGGCAGGCCGGTGAACATCATTGCCAGGCCGATGGCCGTGGCCAGCAAGGCGATTCCGATCCAGGCCCCGATGGCCAATGTGCCGAAAAGAAGCCCGAACAGGCTTGCGACGATAGCGCCCATGTTTCTCCCCGATATTCCTGGTTTCGCGCGCAGCGGCGCTGTGGCTTACTCGATGGCGCTCGCGGCACCGAGGCTGGGTTTGTCGACAATGTTGCCGCTGATGGCGGTGACGAGTCGGGCGACCATCTGGAAGGCCAGCACGGCCGCGCCGATGGTCAGCACCAGCTGCGGGATCCACAGGGGCGTGAAACTGTCCTGGGAAACCTCGCCATAGCTCCAGGTGCGATGCGTGAACTGCGCAAGCCAGACCGCCAGGGGAAGCGTGACAACAGAGCCGAGGATGGCAGCGAATATCTCGAACATCCGGGCGTAGCGGCCCTTGCCCATCGACAGCAGTAGCTCTACCCGCAGTTGCAGGCCCGCGCGCAGCGTCATGCCCGAGCCGAGCAGGAAGGCCGCGCCCATCAGATAGGCGCTGTATTCCCAGCCGATCCCGGTGCCCGTGGGAAAGGACGGGACATAACGGCTGATCAACGCCATCGCGGTGTCGATCAGCACGAGCAGGGTCAGGCCCAGGACACAGAGACCGGCAAGCCAGGCCGCGACCAGCGAGGCAAAGTCCGCCGCCCTTTGCAGGGCAGCGACAGCACCGCGTTCAGCGACGGCCTTGGAGGCGACATGCTGCTCTCCGGCCATCTCAGTTGCCGCCTTTCGACGCGAGATAGGCATCGGCAATCGGCTTGGCCGCAGGAACGCGGTCGAAGAATTCCGCCTGAACCTGCTTGGCCTTCTCGGCGATCTGGGCCTTCAGCTCGTCCGACAGCTCGACCAGCTGCATGCCGTGGCCGGTCATGATCTCAAGGCTTTTCCCGTCGCTCTCGCGCGAGCTTTCCCAGAATTGCGGCTCAAGCTCGGCCGCGACCTTCTCGATGGCGGCCTGCTGTTCCGGCGTGAGCCTGCTCCAGGACTCGAGGTTGATCGTCACCGCGTTCGACCCCCAGGTATGGTTGGTCGGATAGATATGGCTGAGGAATTCCCAGAATTTGCCGTCCACGCCCGAGGTGGCAGAGGTCGCAACGCCACTGACCCGGCCCGAGGCCAGCGCCGGCAGCAGCTCGCCCCAGGGCATGGCGATGCCGTCCATGCCAAGGCTGCTGACGATATCGACGGTGTTCTTGTCGGCACCGCGCACCGTGATGCCGCGAAAATCGCCGATATCGTCGACCTGGGTCTTCAGATAGACATACTGGGCCGGCGACGGCACCATGTAGAGGATCTTCTGGTTGTATTGCTCGGCCAGCTTCTCGAATTCGGGACGCAGGAAGGCGTGATATTCCTTCAGCTCCTCCATCGACTCGACAAGGAAGGGCACGCCTTCGGCGCCGAACAGCGGGTTCATCCCGACCTGCTGGCTGATGTTGATATCGGCCATGTCGACAAGCCCGTCGCGCACCGCGCCCAGCTGGTCGGGCCCCTTGAAGCCCAGCGACCCGGAGGTGGCGACGTTGATGACGACCTCGCCATCGGTCGCCTCCCTGACGGCCTCGGCGAAGCTCTTGGCGTTTTCCGCCATGAAATTACCGTCCGGCAGCACTTCGGACAAGCTGAGCCGGGTTTGCGCCACAGCGGCGCCTGCCAGGGCAAGCGCAGCCGCAGCCCCCAACGCGATCGGCTTGAGGAACATCATTCTCTCCCTATCTTGGCACTTACCGCAAGCGAGCCGGACCAACGGCATATCGCTGCGGAGCGGCTGTTTTGCAGTTTTGTGACCGTTGCACCTGCTACCCTAGCGACAGGCCGGTCGTCGCGAAAAGAACAGTTCGGTCTGACATGATCGCGAATGATTATACATCGGTGCGCAAGGGGCATGGACCAAATAGAATGACCGGCGGGAACCGGCAGAATCGTGCTTTAAGGACGTGCTATCATGGACATACGCAGGCTTTACGCCTTCATGAAGATCGTGGACATCGGTAGCATCACCCGCGCTTCGGCGATCCTGCACATCGCCCAGCCGGCGCTGAGCCAGCAGATCGCCGCGCTGGAAACCCATTTCGGCAAGCCGCTGCTGCTGCGCTCGAAGCGCGGCGTCATCCCGACCGAGGCGGGCAAGGTCCTGTATCGCCATTGCCAGATGATCATCCGGCAGATGAACCAGGCCGAGCACGACATCGCCACCTCCTCCGAGGAGATTACCGGCGCGGTCAGCGTCGTGTTCGCGCCGCTGGGCCTCGGCTCGCTGGTGGCGACGCAGCTGATGCGGACCATCCGCGAAAAGCACCCGGGCATCCTGCTTTATGCCAATGAGGCAGTCGGCGGCGGCGTGATCAGCGAACAGATCATGACCGGCAAGACGGACATCGCGCTGATCTTCGATCCCGGCAAGATCCCCAGCCTCAGCTTCGAGCCGATCTCGACGGAAGAACTGCATTTCATCGGAACGCAGATCGCCGAACCGGAGGATGGCGAGATCTCGTTCGCCGAGGCCGTGTCCCAGCCGCTGATCCTGCCAAGCCCGATCCACACCGTCCGCCAGGTGATCGAGACCACCCTGTCGCGCGTCGGGACCAGCGCCCAGGTCGTCGCCGAGACCGAGTCGATTTCCTACCTGTCGAACGCGCTGGCCGAGGGGCTGGGCTGCACCATCCTGCCCGCATCGGCGGCGCAGGCCGTGCAGCGCCGCGTCGCGGGTGCCCGAAGCTACCGCATCCGCCGCCCCAACATGAAGGTCGCGATGGCGATCTGCGTCTCGGCTCAGCTGCCGCTTTCGGAAGCAGCCGCCGTGGTGCGCGATCATCTGGTGCGGCTGGCGACCGAGGCGGCGCGGTCCCCGGCGGCCTCCGGTTCAGGCCAAGGCTGAGGCCTCGGCTCAGGCGAAGAGGATCTGCGCCTTGATCGCCGCCGAACGGTCCGAGGCCAGCCGGAACGCCGTTTCGGCCTCGTCCAGGGCGATTTCGTGGGTAATCAGCGGCTTGACGTCGATCCGACCCGCCAGCATGGCCTGGACGCCGGTCGCGAATTCCGGGTGGAAGCGGAAGGAGCCACGCAGGTCCAGCTCCTTGGCGGTGATCGCCGTCATCGGCAGCGGCATGTCGCCGCCCAGCCCAAGCTGGACGACCACGCCGCGCGGCCGCATGGCCGCGATGGCCGGCGCGATGGCCGCGGCAACACCCGTGCATTCGAACAGCACGTCGAAACTGCCCTTGCCGGCGGCAAAGGGCGACAGGCCGTCGGGCGCCGCGCCGGTGTTGACGACCGCGTCCGCACCGCATTTCCGCGCCATCGCCAGCGTGAAATCCGACAGGTCCGTGGCGACGATCTCGCCCGCGCCCGCCAGCCGCGCCGACAGGATCGACAACAGGCCGATGGGCCCGCAGCCGGTGACCAGCACGCGCTTGCCCAGCAGCTCGCCGGCCCGGCGCGCGGCGTGCAGCGTGACCGCCAGCGGTTCGGCCATCGCCGCCTCGCCCGGCGTCAGGCCGTTGGCCGGCACGCATTGCGCGGCATCCGCCACCAGTTCCTGCCGGAACGCACCCTGGATATGCGGGAACGGCATGGCCGAGCCGTAGAAGCGCATGTTCTCGCAATGGTTGGGCAGCCCCTCGCGGCAATAGCCGCAGCCCCCGCAAGGGCGCGAGGGCGAGACGGCGACCAGATCGCCGGGAACGAGCCCCGCCACGTCCGGCGCGCATTCGACCACATGGCCGGAAACCTCGTGGCCCAGGATCATCGGCTCGCGCAGCCGCACGGCTCCGAAACCGCCATGGTTGTAGTAATGCAGATCCGATCCGCAGATCCCGCCGGCCGCAAGCCGGATGCGCACCTGTCCCGGGCCAGGCGCCCCGGCTTCGCGTTCCTCGATGCGCAGATCCTTGGCGGCGTGGATAACAATCGCTTTCATGACGGCCTCAGACAACCGGGGTAAGCAGGGGCTGGCCGGCGAAATGCGCCGCCAGGTTGTTGCGGACCAGTTCGCCCATCGCCTTGCGGGTCTCGACGGTGCCCGAGGCCTGATGCGGCTGCAGGAGCACGTTCGGCAGTTCCAGGAAGCGCGGGTCGATCTGGGGTTCGTTATCGAAAACATCCAGCGCCGCCGCGCCCAGCCGGCCGTCCTGCAGCGCGGCGATCAGCGCCGCCTCGTCGATGTTGGAGGCACGCGAGACATTGACCAGCACGCCCTCGGGGCCAAGCGCCTCGATCACCTCGCGATTGACGATGTGCCGGGTCTGGCCCGAGGCCGCCAGGGCGACGAACAGGAACTCCGAATGCCGCGCCAGCGCGACCGGATCGGCGATGAAGGTCAGATCGGCGGCATAGTCCTTGGCCGCGATGTCGGAATAGGCGATATCCATGCCAAAGCCGCGCAGACGCTGCGCGATCTCGAAGCCGATCCGGCCCAGCCCCAGGATACCGGCCTTCTTGCCCCAGATGCGGCGCTGCAGCGGATAATTGCCCTTGGCCGCCCACTGGCCGCCCCGCACCCAGGCTTCAGCGCCGACGATGCCGCGCGCGACGGCCAGCATCATCGCGACACCCAGATCGGCCACGTCCCCGGTCAGCACGTCGGGCGTGTTCGTCACCTGAATCCCCCGCTCGCGGCAGGCTTCCAGATCGACCGCGTCGAAGCCCACGCCATAGATCGAGATCAGTTCGAGATTCGGGCAGGCCTCGATGATCTTGCGACTGGCCCCCAGCTCGCCGCGGGTGGCGATGGCCCGCACCTCGGCGCCGCATTCGGCCAGGAAGGCCTCCTTGTCCGCGGCCTCGAAATAACGGCGCAGATCGTATTGCGCGCTCAGCGGGACTTCGTCCCATTCGGGATAGGCCCCCATTTGCAGGACCACCGGCTTGCTCATCGTGTTCTCCATTATGGTGCGGGATTTTACGGTCGCCCTTTCAGCGGGCCCTTGACTCGGATAGTTATCGATAACAAAACACGAGTCGAACGGATTTGTCGAGACCCAAACGGAGGAACGGGATGGCCGGGACGACTGGATTTGTTGAAAGCCTGTTCGGGCTGGCGGGCCGCCGCGCGCTGGTGACGGGGTCGTCGCAGGGCATCGGCCATGCGCTGGCACGGGGGCTGGCGAAAAGCGGCGCCGCAGTGGTGCTGAACGGCCGGGATCCGAAACGGCTGGAGGAGGCGCGCGCCGCCTTGCAGGCGGAACTGCCCGAGGCCGAGATCCGGGCCCTGCCCTTCGACGTGACCCGCCATGACGAGGTCCGCGCCGCCATCGACGATTTCGAAGCCTCGGTCGGCCCCATCGACATCCTGGTCAACAATGCCGGCATGCAGCATCGCACGGCGCTGGAAGATTTCCCGGCCGACCGGTTCGAGGCCCTGCTGCAGACCAATATCGCCTCGGTCTTCCATGTCGGGCAGGCGGTGGCGCGGCACATGATCCGGCGCGGCCGCGGCAAGATCGTCAACATCTGCTCGGTCCAGACCGCATTGGCCCGGCCGGGCATCGCCCCCTATACCGCCACCAAGGGCGCCGTCGGCAACCTGACCAAGGGCATGGCCACGGACTGGGCGCGCCACGGGCTGCAATGCAATGCCATCGCGCCGGGATATTTCGACACGCCGCTGAACGCCGCGCTGGTCGCGGATCCCGATTTCTCGGCCTGGCTGGAAAAACGCACCCCCGCCGGGCGCTGGGGCTTGGTCGATGAACTGGTGGGGGCCTGCGTCTTCCTGTCCTCGGACGCATCGAGCTTCGTGAACGGGCATACGCTCTATGTGGACGGTGCGATCAGTGTCTCGCTATAGGATCGCGCATCTCGTCCTGATGGGCGTGTCGGGCTGCGGGAAATCCTCGGTCGGAGCGCGGCTTGCCGCGCGGACCGGGCTTCCCTATCTCGATGGCGACGACCTGCATCCGACTGAAAACATCGAAAGGATGCGGCGGGGCATCCCCTTGGGCGATGCGGATCGCTGGCCCTGGCTGGAACGCTGCGGGCAGGCCCTGGCAGCCGCGCCGGATGGCATGATCCTTGGATGTTCCGCCTTGCGCCGTTCCTATCGCGACCGGCTGCGGCAATCGTCGGGCATGCCGGACCTGTTCTTTGTCCACCTGGCCGGCAGCTACGCGCTGCTCGACCGGCGGCTAAGCGCGAGGCGCGGCCATTACATGCCCGCCTCGCTTCTGGACAGCCAGTTCGATGCGCTGGAGCCGCCACGGAACGACGAGAATGCGGTGACGATCGACATCGACCGTTCCCCCGATGCGGTGGCCGAATCGGTTCTGCGCCATATCGGCCCATGCCGCAGCGGTGTTGTCGCCGCGTCCGGCACCATCTAGCCTGCGCTCCTGGCAAGGGCATAGGGCAGCATGGGCAGGGGCGGAATGCACAGCGGAACCGTAAAGATGGCGGATATCGCCAAGGCGGTCGGCGTTTCCGCGATGACCGTCTCGCGGGCATTTCGCGGCGACGAGGGGGTCAACCCGCAGACACGGGCGCGGATCCTGACCAAGGCCGAGGAGCTGGGCTATGTCTTCGACGCGACCGCGGCCAGCCTCCGGCAGAACCGTTCCGGCTTCGTGGCGGTCACCGTGCCCTCGATCAACAATGCGAACTTCGCGGAAACCGTACGGCAGCTTTCGCGCGGGCTGTCGCGAAACGGCTTGCAGATCCTGCTGGCCAATACCGAATACGACCCCGAGGAAGAGGAAAGGCTGATCGGCCAGCTGCTGCGCCGCAAGCCCGAGGCGATCGTCCTAACAGTGGGCGACTATACCCGCAGGACGCGGCAAATGCTGCGGACGACGCGGATTCCCGTGATCGAGATCTGGGACCTGCCCGCCCAGCCGATCCGGCATGTCGTGGGCTTTTCCAACACCGCCTGCATCGGCCGGCTGGTGGATCACCTGGTCGCCTCGGGCTATCGCGACATCGCCTTCATCGGAGGTGAATCGCCGCGCGATCCGCGCGGCGGCCAACGCCGCAGCGGCTTTGTCGAGGCGATGCGCCGCCACGGGCTGGACGACACGCGGCTGGTTCCCGCCGGCACCGCCCCGGTCGGCATGGCCGAAGGGGCGCAGGCGCTCGGGGCCTTGCTGGACAGCCAGCCGGGGACCCGGGCAGTCGTCTGCGTCTCGGATCTGGTGGCTTTCGGGGTGATCTCGGAATGCCAGAGGCGGGGCATCGGCATCCCCGGCGACCTGGCGGTGGCCGGCTTCGGCAATTACGAGATCGGCAGGATCAGCGTGCCCCGCCTGACCACGATCGATGTCCATGCCGGCAGCATCGGCAGCAAGGCCGCGGATCTGATCGTCGCCCTGCTGCGGCAGGATTCCGACGCGGCGCCGGCCCGGATCGAAATCCAGACCGACCTGATCGTGCGGGAATCATCGGCCTGACGAACCCCGCGCCCCGGGGACGCGGGACGGCCTCGTCAAAGATCGGTGGTCAGGCCCTTGGCCTTCAGCACCGCCTCAAGATTGCAGACGTCGATCACCGTCCGGCCCGATTTGTAGGCCTCGATATAGCCGGCCTCGTCGGCTTCGCGCGCGGCGGATTTGCGCGCCACCTCGGCGGCATCCTCGCGGCGCACGACGACCAGACCGTCGGCATCGCCGCGGATCACGTCGCCCGGCCGCACCACCTGCCCGCCGATGACGATGTCGCCGTTGATCTGGCCCAGGGTTTCCTTGACCGTGCCCTTGATGCAGACGCTCAGCGAGAACACCGGCAGGCCCAGCCGGATCAGCTCCTGCGTGTCGCGCACCCCGGTATCGGTGACCACGCCGGCGATGCCCTTGGCCAGGCAGGCATTGGCCAGAACGTCGCCGAAGCAGCCCGCCTCCTCGTATTCCCCGGCCGAGACGATGACGACATCGCCGGGCTGGGCGTAATGGATCGCCAGCTGCAGCATGATGTTGTCGCGCGGCGCGCTTTGCACGGTGAAGGCGGGGCCGCAGACCGACATGGCGCGGTCCACGGGCTTCAGGCGCGAGCTCAGCGCGCCAAGCCGGCCCTGCGCCTCGTGAATCGTGGCGCTGCCGAATTTCGACAGGGCGGCCACATCCGCCGGCGCGGCACGTTCGATCCTGGTGATGATATGGGGCACGTGGTGCTCCTCCTTGCTGGAATGCCGCGGCCGGGGCCGGCGGTGATCGGCCGGCAGCATAGGAAGGACGCAGTCCCAGGCATAAGAGCGTCTGCATCTGATGTGATCGGGTTTCGCGATGCCCCTGCCCGGGTCATGCGAAACGGCTCTGACATCATTGCGAAGCGGCGGTGCTACCAATCGCACGAGAACGCAACTTCGCACAGGGACGACGCCCTTCGCATGCCGATCACCATCGACTCCATCATCTCGGGGATGGAATGGGCCGCCGAAAACCATCTGGCCGAGTTCGCCTTTTCGGCCGAGGGGCACCGGATCACCATCCGCCGCGGCGCGGGCGACGCCCCTCTGCCCGCGCAACCCGCCATCGAGGCGGCGCAGGCCGCCCCGGCGGAGCCCGAGGCAGATGCCGTCACCGCCCCGCTGGCGGGCCTGTGCCACCTGCGCCCCGAATCCGGCGGGACGGCCTTTGTCGAGGTCGGCGCCCGCGTCGAGGCCGGCCAGACGATCTGCGTCATCGAGGCGATGAAGATGATGACCGCCATCCCCGCGCCCCAAGCAGGCACCGTCGAGGCCATCATGGTCGGAGACGGCGCGACGGTCGAGGCGGGCGCGCCGCTGATGAGGATCCGCTGATGGCCGCGATCGACATGGACTGCCTGCTGGTGGCCAATCGGGGCGAGATCGCCCTGCGCATCATCCGCGCCTGCCGCCGGCTTGGCCTGCGCGTCGTCTGCGCGCATTCCGAGGCGGATCGCGACGCCGCCTGGCTGCACCTGGCCGATCAGGCGATCTGCATCGGGCCCGCACCGGCCGCCAAGAGCTATCTGAACATCCCCGCGCTTCTGGCCGCGGCCGAGGCCAGCGGCGCGGGCCTGATCCATCCCGGCTATGGCTTCCTCTCCGAACGCCCGGAATTCGCCGAGGCCGTCGAGGCCGCGGGCCGGCGGCTGGTCGGACCCAGCGCCTCGGTCATGCGGATGATGGGCGACAAGGTCGAGGCCAAGCGCGCCATGATCGCCGCCGGCGTACCCTGCGTGCCCGGCCCGGACAGCGTGCTGCCGGACGATCCCGACGCCATCGGCCGGATCGCCGCCGGGATCGGCTATCCCGTCATCCTGAAGGCGGCCGGCGGCGGCGGCGGGCGCGGCATGCGCGTCGTGCGGACCGAATCCGAGCTGGCCGATGCCTTCATGGTCACCCGGCAAGAGGCCGGCCGCTTCTTCGGCAATGCCGACATCTATATCGAGAAATTCCTCGAAAGGCCGCGCCATGTGGAAATCCAGGTGCTTGCCGATGCACATGGACATGCGCTGTGGCTGGGCGACCGCGACTGCTCGATGCAGCGCCGCCACCAGAAGCTGATCGAAGAGGCGCCGGCGCCGGGCATCGACCGGGCGCTGATCGCGGAAATCGGCGAACGCTGCGCCGCCTCCTGCCGCCGGATCGGCTATGTCGGCGCCGGCACCTTCGAATTCCTCTACGAGGACGGGCAGTTCTATTTCATCGAGATGAACACCCGCATCCAGGTCGAGCACCCGGTGACGGAAATGGTCACCGGTCTGGACATCCTGGCCATGCAGATCGACGTGGCGCGCGGCAAGCCGCTGCCGATCACCCAGGACCAGGTGCGCAGCCTGGGCCATGCCATCGAATGCCGGATCAATGCCGAGGATCCGCAGAGCTTCGCCCCCAGCCCCGGCCGGATCACGGCGATGCACGTGCCGGGCGGGCCGGGCATCCGCATGGATACCCATGTCGGCGCCGGTTCGGAGATCCCGGCGAGCTACGATTCGATGATCGGCAAGATCATCGCCCATGGCGGCGACCGCGACGAGGCGCTGGCCCGCGCCCGCACCGCGCTGGCCGAGGCGCGGGTGGAAGGCGTCTCGACCAATATCCCCCTGCACCGGCAGATGCTGGCAGAGCCCGGCTTCTCGGCCGGGGGGGTCAGCATCCACCATCTCGAACACTGGCTCGAAACCCGGAAATCCCGCCATGCCTGACGCGAAGCTTTCCATGATCGGCAGCCGGGCGGTGCTGTTCCAGCCCTCCTGCCCCTTCGACCTCGCCAACCAGCAGCGTATCTGGGCCGTCGCCGACGAGGCCGCCACCTGGAAGGGCGTGCGCGAAGCCGTGCCCGGCATGACCAATGTCACCCTGCTTCTGGACCATGTCCCGATCGAACTCGACCGGATCGAGAAGGACCTGACCGCGCTGTGGGAAAGCGGCATCCGCAAGCAGGTCGAGGGCCGGCTTCTGGCCATCGACATGGCCTATGACGGCCCGCATCTGGCCGAGGTCGCCGAGATGACCGGCCTGCCGGTGGACAAGGTGGTGCGCCTGCATGCCGCGCCGGAATACACGGTCTATGCGGTCGGCAGCCATGCCGGCTATTGCTATCTGGGCGGCCTGGATCCCCGGCTGGAAACACCGCGCCGCAAGGTGCCGCTGCCCCGGCTGCCGGGCGGGTCGCTGTCGCTGGCGGGGCTGCAGACCGGGGTCTCGGCCTCGGCGGGCCCCAGCGGCTGGAACACCATCGGCAGCACCGGCCTGTCCTTCTTCGACCCCGGCCGCAGCCCCGCCGCACTGCTGCGGCCCGGCGACCGGATCCGCTTCAACCCCGTCGAGGTCAAGGCATGATCGAGGTTCTTTTCATTCCGCCGGGCGCGACGGTGCAGGACCTGGGACGCGACGGCTACTGGTCGCAGGGCCTTGGCCGCGCCGGGGTCATGGACGCCCTGTCGCATGGCATCGCCAACATGATGCTGGGCAATGGCGAGGATGCCGCGACGCTGGAAATCCCGCTGACCCCGGCACGGTTCCGGTTCCGGCAGGCCGGCGCCTTTGCGCTGGCGGGCGCGGCCTGCGGCGCGACGCTGGCCGGCCGCCCCCTGCCCCGGGTCTGGGCGGGCATGGCGGACGAGGGCGAGGTGCTGGAGCTTGGCCCGATGACATCGGGCGCCCGCACCTATCTGGCCCTGCCCGACGGGATCGACGTGCCGGCGGTGCTGGGCTCGCGCAGCACGCAGCTGCGCGAAGGCTTCGGCGGGCTGGAAGGCCGCGTCCTTGCCGCCGGCGACCTGCTGCGCGCCGCGGCGGATACCGCGCCGCTGCCGATTGCGGGGTTCAGCCTGACCATGCCCGCGCTGCGTGCCCCGGGGGTCGCAGAGATCGAATTGCGCGCCCTGCCCTCGGCCGAATACGAGGATTTCGCCCCGACCTCGCGCGAGGCGTTCTGGACCACGCCCTACGCGGTCAGCCAGCAAAGCAACCGCCAGGGCTATCGGCTGGGGGGGGAGCCGCCAGCC
>NZ_AEPN01000054.1:0-19541 GCF_000185925.1 Paracoccus sp. TRP
GGAATCCTTTTTGTCAACACAACCTAGGTAACGGAACCTGAAGCAGGTCAGGCGCTGACCAGACGCAGGATCGTGTCGATATTGAACTGGAGGCGCTCTTCGAGCGCCTCTTTCGCCATCAGGTCACGCTCGAAGATGATCGAGCCGGTGAAGCGGTTGGTCAGATAGTAATAGCCGATCGCAGCGATGGTGATGTTCAATTGCACCGGATCGATGCCGGAGCGGAAATCGCCACTTGCGACGCCGCGCTCCAGGATCGTGTCGACCATCGAGACGAAGCGGCGGCTGTAGATCTTGACGATCTCCGACTTCTTCAGGTGCTTGGCCCGGTGCAGGTTTTCGCTGTTGACCAGCGTGATGAACTCGGGGTGTTTCAGGTAGTATTCCCAGGTAAAACGCACCAGCCGCGCCAACGCCTCCTTGGGCGGCAGGTGGTCCAGCGCCAGTTTCTGCTCGGCATCGCGAATGTCGATATAGGCATTCTCGAGCACTGTCTGGAACAACTCTTCCTTGCTGCCGAAGTAGTGATAGAGCATCCGCTTGTTGGCATCGGCCTTTTCGGCGATGACGTCTACGCGGGCGCCGCCGAAGCCATTGCGGGCAAACTCGTTCAGTGCCGCCTTGAGGATGCGCGCTTTGGTCGCGTCTGCATCGCGGATGCGGGGCTTGCTACGCGGCGGCGTCTTGGCTTGTGCGGTCACGCTGTGTCTCCGGTGGTTCCTGGCTCGTTCAATGCCTCGCAAAGGTTATAGCAGTCCATGGCTGACGCAAGACGACGATGGCGATTTAATGCACTATCCGGTTAATGATTACGCTTGACTCAACATCCCCGAAGAAAGTAACCAGTTAGTGCGTTATTTTGACGGCGCTCGCCATCTGTGGATCTGAGGAGAGATTCGGGCGGCGCCTTATGGGGAGGCTGAAGATGTCCACCTTTATCAAGGACTATATCGACCGTGAGGTCATAACCCGTCGCAAGTTGCTGCTGGCGGGGGCTGCCGGCATGGCGACGCTCGCCGTTCCAGCCGTATTCGGACGCGGTCAGGCCCGCGCCGCGCTGACCGATCCCGCCATTGCATGGAGCTATCGCGACCGCGCCTCGGCCTATTGGAACGCGGTCGTGTCGGGAGGCGAGGCTTTCGTTGAATCCATCGGCCGTAGCAAATCGGACATGGTCAACCTGATCAGCGAGGGTTCGTCGGAAAAATCTCTGTCCGATATCAAGGCATTCCTGTCTAAGACCGGCGGCAATTGCGCCATCGCCTGCGACCCGAACGACAGTCCCAATGCCCGGCCCATCGTCGAGGCGGTGCAGGCGGCGGGCGGTTATATCTCGACCATCTGGAACAAGACCGACGACCTGCACCCTTGGGATTTCGGCGACAATTATGTCAGCCACATGACCTGGTCGGACGAACAGCCCTCCGAGCAAACCGCGAGGATCCTGTTCGAGGCGATGGGGGGCAAGGGCGGCGTGGTGCATCTGGGCGGCATCGCGGCGAACAATCCGGCGGTCGAGCGACTGGCTGGGTTGCAGAACGCGCTGAAGGACTTTCCCGATATCGAACTGTTGGACGCGCAGCCTGCCGATTGGGACACGACCAAGGCGGCGGAGCTGATGTCCTCTTTCCTGACCCGCTATGGTGACCGGATCACCGGCGTCCATTGCGCCGCCGACAACATCGCCTATGGCGTGATCGAGGCGCTGCGGGCCGAGGGCATCACCGACATGCCGATCGTCGCCTATGACGGTAATCCCGAGGCGGTGAAGCTGGTCATGGACGGTCAGCTTCTGGCTACGGTCTTTACCAACCCCTATTGGGGTGGCGGTATCTCGGCGGCCTTGGCCTATCACGCGGCCATCGGCACGTTCAAACCGTCCGAGGAGCCGCATGAGCATCGTGAGTTCTACGGTCCGACCGTCCTGATCACTCAGAAGGACGCGGCCGAGTTCAAGGCGCAGTATCTGGACGCCACGCCTGAATATGACTGGACCGACTTCTGGGGGCCGAGCAACGGCCAGATCCAGTATCGCTGATTTCTGAAAATCCGATGGGTTGACCGCGCGGCGGCCTTCCCCGCCGTCCTTCGGGGCATGCGGGCCGGCAGTGTTGAGGAGAACTGCGTTGAAGATGAAGCTCACCCGCGAGAATATCATCCGATGGGCTCCGGCCCTCGTGCTGCTGGGGTTGGTCGTGCTGTTCGCGGCGATCAATCCGGCCTTCCTGTCGCAACGCAACCTGGCCCGGATCGCGCTGGCCTCGACGCCGCCGATGATGGTGGCGCTCGGCGTCACCTTCATCATCGTCATGGGCTCCATCGACCTGTCGATGGAGGGGGCGGTGTCGCTGTGCGCGGTGCTGTTCTGCCTGATGTTCCTGAAGCTGGGCGGATCATTGGGGGCGGGCGCATGGCTGGCCATTCCGGCGATCCTGCTCTGCGGGGCCTTCTTTGGATGGCTGACCGGGATGGTTCATGTCCGGCTTCAGATCCCTTCATTCATGGCCAGCCTGGCGATGGGCTTCGTCGGCACCGGCGCGGCGGTGCTCGTGACAGGAGGTGACATTGTCCGCATTGATGACGATGTCTTCCGCGCCCTGCTGACCTGGCGCATCCTCGGCTTTCCGCTGATGGTGCATATTGCGGCGCTGCTGGTCCTGCTGGCCTGGTTCATCCAGAACCACACGACGCTGGGCCGCAACTTCTATGCCGTAGGCGGCGGCGAGGAACTGGCCCATGCCTCGGGCGTGAACGTGCACCGGGTGCGGCTGGCGGGCTTCGCGCTGGCCGGAGTATTCTACGCCGTCGCCGCGATCTTCCAGGTGGCGCGGCTGGGGCAGGCGGAATCGGTGACCGGCGCCAACCTGATGTTCGTCGCCATCACCTCGGTCGTCGTGGGCGGCGTCGCGCTGTGGGGCGGGATCGGCGGCGTGCTGAACGCGGTCGTCGGCGTTCTGATCGTCAATGTCATCGGCAACGGCATGGTCGTCATCGGCCTGCCCAACTACCTTCAGGACGGCTTGCTGGGCGTCCTTGTCATCGTCGCGGTCGTTCTTTCCACCGACCGGCGCCTTGTCAGTTTCGCGAAGTGAGGCCGCCATGTATCAGCTAAGCTCGGTCGACAAGAAATTTCCCGGCGTCCATGCCCTGAAATCCATCGACTTCCACATCAAGCGCGGCGAGATCGTCGGGCTGGTGGGCGAGAACGGTGCCGGAAAATCGACGCTCATGAAGGTGATCTACGGCGCCTATCAGCCCGACGGCGGCCAGATTCTGATCGACGGCAAGCCGGTGCATTTCGCCAATCCCCGGCAGGCGATGAAGCGCGGCATCGGCATGGTGTTCCAGGAACAATCCCTGATCCCCAACCTGACGGTGATGGAAAACATCTTCCTGGGCTACGAGGCGCAATTCACCCGCCTGGGCGTGGTGAACTGGAAGGCGATGGCCGCGGCTGCGAAGAAACAGCTTGCGAAGGTCAAGCTGGACATCGACCCGGCGACGGTGACCTCGGTCCTGTCCTTCGCGCAGCGGCAGCTGGTCGAGCTGGCCAAGGTGCTGACGCTGGAGGAACGGGTCGAGGGCGATCTGGTCATCCTGCTGGACGAGCCGACCTCGGTCCTGTCCGAGGAGGAGGTGAAGTTGCTCTTCAAGCTGGTGCGTGAGCTGACCAGCCGCGCATCCTTCATCTTCGTCAGCCATCGCATGGACGAGGTGATGGAGCTTTCGGACCGCATCTATGTGATGAAGGACGGGCAGGTGATGGATGTGGTCGCCAAGGCCGACGCCGATGCCAGCGCGATCCAGCACAAGATGGTCGGCCGACACGTGGACCGCGAATATTACCGCGAGCAGCGCCAGAAACCTTATGACACTTCTCGAACGCTGTTCGATATGCGCGACGTTGTCCTGCCGGGCCGTCCGCACAAGCTGAACCTGGCGCTGCATCCGGGCGAGGTGCTGTGCCTGGTCGGTACCGAGGGTTCGGGCCGCGAGGCGATCCTGCGCACGATCTACGGGATGCTGGCGCCAGTCTCGGGCCGTTTCGAGATGAAGGGGCAAGAGCTTCGCGGTTTCAACCCGCGCCGCTCGGTCGCGATGGGCGTGGGCTATGTGCCGCGCGAACGCAAGATCGAAGGCATCGTCGCAGGCATGAACGTCTATGAGAACATGACCCTTTCCCAACTTGGCCGCTATTCCCGGGCGGGGGTGATCGACGTCGGACGCGAAAAAGCGCTGGCGCGGGACTGGATCAGGAAGCTGTCGATCAAGGCACACTCCGAGTTTGCCGATTGCGGCAACCTCTCGGGCGGCAACCAGCAGAAGGTGGTGCTGTCGAAATGGCGGTCGGGCGGGTCCGACATCATGCTTCTGGACCACCCGACGCGGGGTCTGGACATCGGCGCCAAGGAAGACGTTTACGACATGATCCGCGACATGAGCGACGACGGGGTCGGCATCGTTCTGGTGGCCGACACGCTGGAAGAGGCCATCGGCCTCTCGCACACCATCGTCGTGCTGAAGGATGGCGAGATCCGGCAGCGTTTCGAATGCCGGCCGGGCGCCAAACCGTCGCTCTACGATCTTCTCCACCACATGATCTGAGGCGCAGATGACCATGCAACGCATCAAACCGCATCTTCCCTGGATCACCCTGCTGGTGCTGACCGCTGTGGTCGGCGTGGTGGATCCGAATTTCCTGCGCCCGGCGAACCTGCTCAGCCTCGCCGGCGACATCGTGCCTCTGTTCATCATGGCGCTGGGGCTGACCTTCGCCATCTATATCGGCGGGATCGACCTCTCGGTGCAGTCCATGGCCAATATGATCACGGTCATCGCCTCAATCTATCTCGCCTCGCTTGGGGCCTGGGTGGCGGTGCTTTGCATCGCGGCGGGTTTCGGACTTGGCATGTTGTCGGGCTTTCTGACTACGCGGCTGTTCGTGCCTTCGTTCATTTCGACGCTGGCGGTGGGCGGGGTATGCTTCTCGGTCGCACAATGGCTGTCGGGCAACCGCGCCCTGAACATGGATGCCGAGCAGAGGAATGCCACCTTTGGCTGGATGATCGGCCATACCGGGATCATCCCGAACGAGTTATTTCTGGGTGCTGCCCTGCTGGCGATCTGCCTGTTCATCGAGCGCCGCACCATCCTGGGCCGGGTGCTGAAGGCCGTCGGTGCGGGCGAGCCCGCGGCCAAGGCGTCGGGCATCAATGTCGGGCGCTATAAGATGCTGGCCTTTGCGATATCCGGGGCGCTGGCGGCGATGGCGGGGTTGTTGTTCTCAGTCAAGCTGTCTGGGGGGGCGCCGACCATCGCCAACGGTTTTCTGCTGCCCGCTATCGTCGCGGTGCTGATTGGTGGCACGCCCTTGACCGGTGGTGTCGGCGGCGTGCTGAACACGCTGATCGGCACGCTGATCGTGGCCGTGATCCGCGCTTCGATGCTGTATCTGGGGATCGAGGCGACACAGCAGCAGATGCTGTTCGGACTGGTCCTGATCGCGGCTATCGCCCTGACCATCGACCGCTCGAAACTCCGCACGGTGAAGTGAGGTTGCCATGAAAACCATGCAAGCCGCCGTCCTTGTCGCTCCGCACAAGCTCGAATTGCGCGAGGTGCCGCGCCCGCAGATCGGCCCCGACGAGGTGCTGATCCGCGTGACCCGGACCGGGATCTGCGGTACCGACCTGCATATGTTCCACGGCCATTATGCGGCCGACGACCTGCCGATCATTCCGGGGCACGAATTTTGCGGTATCGTCGAGGAGGCCGGAGCGAACCAGCGCCATCTCACCCCCGGCAAGGTGGTGGTCGCCGACATCAATATCGGTTGCGGACATTGCTACTGGTGCCGCCGCAACGAGGTGCTGAACTGCCCCGAGATGGCGCAGCTTGGCATCACCCGCGACGGTGCCTTCGCCGAGTTTGTCGCGCTGCCCGGTCGGTTGGTCATTCCTGCGCCCAATGACATTTCTCCCGAGATACTCGCCCTGACCGAGCCGGTCGCCTGCGTGGTCCGCGCGGCGCGCAAGGCACAGGCCGGGATCGCGCAATCGGTCGTAGTGCTGGGCGCCGGGCCGGTTGGCAACCTGCATGTGCAGATGATGCGGCTCATGGGCGCGGCACCAATCATCGTGGCCGACCTGTCGGCCGAACGCTGCACGATGGCTTTGGATGTCGGTGCCGATGCCGCGATCAGCGATAACGCGCAACTGAAGGCGACCGTGCTTGAGCTGACATGCGGCCGGGGCGCGGATCTGGTGATCGAAAGCGTTGGCCACCCGGCACTTTACGCAACCGCCTTCGACCTTATTCGCAAGGGCGGCCATGTCGCCTTCTTCGGCCTGACCGGCCCCGATGAGGTCGCTCCGGTGCCGATCCTGCGCACGATCCTTGAGGAGAACGGCCTGAAAGGCTCGGTCGCGGGGATGGGACAGGACATGCATGACGCGCTGGCTTTGCTGGCGCATGGCCGGTTCCGTACCGAGGCGTTCACCACGGCCTCTTATCCGCTCGCGCGCATCCAGGAGGCGTTCGAGACCCTGGCCGAGCGGTCCGCCGACCTCAAGACCCAGATCGTCATTTCGCAGAACTGACATTGCAGCATTTCCGAGGAGCCCGACACGATGGACCAGACCGCCCGCACCCTTTCCCCGCCGGAGTCGCCGCGCGAGTTCGGCTTTTTCATCGACGGCGAATGGCGGCATGGCCGCGATCTGGCCGAACAACGCTCGCCCGCGCATGACGTGCCGGTGACGCGGGTGGCGCGCTGTATCACGGACGACCTGAACGATGCAGTCGCCGCCGCACGCCGCGCCTTCGAGAAGCGCAGCTGGGCTGGCATTTCGGGCGGTGAGCGCGCGGGTGTGCTGTTGCGCGCCGCCGAGATCCTGCGCCGCCGCCGTGACGAGGTCGCCTATTGGGAGGTGCTGGAAAACGGCAAGCCCATTGCCCAGGCCCGCGCCGAGATCGAAGGCTGTATCGCCTGTTTCGAGACGGCTGCGGGTGCCGCCCGGCTGCTGCATGGCGACAGCTTCAATTCGCTGGGCGACGGGTTGTTCGGCATGGTCCTGCGTGATCCCATCGGGGTCGTCGGGCTGATTACGCCGTGGAACTTCCCCTTTCTGATCCTGTGCGAGCGGGTACCCTTCATCCTAGCCTCGGGCTGCACGATGGTGGTAAAGCCGTCCGAGGTGACCAGTGCCACCACGCTGATCTTAGCGGAAATCCTGACCGAGGCGGGGCTGCCCAAGGGGGTCTACAACGTCGTCACCGGCTCGGGCCGCACCATTGGCCAGGCGATGGCCGAACACCCGGACATCGACATGCTGTCCTTCACCGGCTCGACCGGCGTCGGGCGGTCCTGCGTCCACGCCGCCGCCGACAGCAATTTCAAGAAGCTGGGGCTGGAACTGGGCGGCAAGAACCCGATCATCGTCTTTGCCGACAGTGATCTTGAGGATGCCGCCGACGCGGCGGCCTTTGGCATCAGTTTCAACACCGGACAATGCTGCGTGTCCTCCAGCCGGTTGATCATCGAGGCCTCGGTGGCTGACGAATTTGAACGGTTGCTGGTGGAAAAGATGCGGCGCATCCGCATCGGCGATCCGCTGGACGAGGCGACGCAGGTCGGCGCCATCACGACGCCCGCGCAGAACGACACCATTCTGAACTATATCGAGAAGGGCCGCCAGGAGGGCGCACGCCTCTTGACCGGCGGCGAAGTTCTGAAGATCGGCGCGGGCCGTTTCATTGCGCCGACGCTGTTTTCCGGCGTGCGCCGCGACATGGCCATTGCGCGCGACGAGATCTTCGGCCCGGTCCTGTCCTCGTTCCGCTTTGAGACCGTGGACGAGGCCATCGCCATCGCCAATGATACGGTATATGGGCTTGCCGCATCGCTGTGGACCAAGGATCTGGACAAGGCACTGACCGTGACGCGGCGCGTCAGCGCGGGCCGGTTCTGGGTGAATACGATCATGGCGGGCGGGCCGGAAATGCCGTTGGGAGGCTTCAAGCAATCCGGCTGGGGCCGCGAGGCCGGTATCTACGGCGTCGAGGAGTATACCCAGATCAAGTCGGTCCATGTCGAGATCGGCAAGCGTACGCATTGGATCGGGTAAAGGGGGCGTCATGGCGCAGGGTTACGATTACGTCATCGTCGGCGGCGGCTCGGCCGGTTGCGTGCTGGCCGCGCGGCTATCCGAGGACAGTCAGGCGCGGGTCTGCCTGATCGAGGCGGGCGGCAAGGACAGCAACCCGCTGATCCACATGCCGGTGGGTTTCGCCAAGATGACCACCGGGCCGCTGACCTGGGGGCTGGTGACCGCGCCGCAGCGCCATGCCAACAACCGCGAGATCCCCTATGCTCAGGCCCGAGTCCTGGGCGGCGGGTCATCGATCAACGCCGAGATCTTCACCCGCGGCCACCCGTCCGATTACGACCGCTGGGTCGATGAGGGGGCAGAGGGGTGGGGCGCGGACGAGGTGCGGCGCTATTTCCACCGCTCGGAAGGGAACACGATCCTGTCGGGCGAATGGCACGGCACCGAGGGGCCGCTGGGCGTGTCGAACCTGCCCAATCCCAATGCGATGAGCCGCGCCTTCGTCCAAAGCTGCCAGGAGGCGGGCATCCCCTACAACCCCGATTTCAACGGGCCGATGCAGGAAGGCGCGGGAATCTATCAGACCACGACCCGGGGCAACCGGCGTTGCTCGGCCGCCGTCGGCTACTTGCGCCCGGCGCTGTCGCGCCCGAACCTGACCCTGATTACCGGCGCGCTGGTGCTGCGGCTGGTGTTCGAGGGCAGCCGGGCGGTCGGCGTCGAGTATGCCGCCGGCAAGGGGCGCGCGCCGGTGGTGGCGCGTGCCGAGCGTGAGGTGATCGTGACCTCGGGCGCCATCGGCTCACCCAAGCTTCTGATGCTGTCGGGGATCGGTCCCGCCGATCACCTGCGCAGCCACGGCATCGAGGTGGTGCAGGATATGCCCGGCGTGGGGCAGAACCTCCAGGACCATTTCGGCATCGACATCGTAGCCGAGCTGAAAGGCCATGAAAGCCTCGACCGCTATGGCAAGCCGCATTGGATGGTCTGGGCCGGTCTGCAATACCTGCTGTTCAACTCGGGGCCGGTGACCTCGAACGTGGTCGAGGGCGGGGCCTTCTGGTATGCCGACCGTGGGGCGCCCTGTCCCGATCTGCAATTCCATTTCCTTGCCGGGGCGGGGGCCGAGGCGGGCGTGCCCTCGGTGCCGAAAGGATCTTCGGGGATCACGCTGAACAGCTACACCCTGCGCCCGAAATCGCGGGGCACGGTGACGCTGCGGTCCTCCGATCCGCGCGACAATCCGGTGGTCGATCCGAATTTTCTTGGCCACCCGGACGACCTGCGCATCTCGACCGAGGGGGTAAAGATCAGCCGCGAGATCTTCAGTCAGCATTCGCTGCGAAAGTATATCCGCGAACTGCGCTTTCCCGATGCGAATGTGCGCACGCAGGCGGATTACGAGGCCTATGCGCGCCAATACGGCCGCACCTCGTATCATCCCACCTGCACCTGCAAGATGGGCCGGGACGAGATGTCGGTGGTCGATCCGCAGTTGCGCGTTCACGGGCTGGACGGGTTGCGGATCTGCGACAGTTCGGTCATGCCCTCGCTGATCGGGTCGAACACTAATGCGCCGACGATCATGATCGCTGAAAAGGCATCCGACATGATCCGGGGCAATCACTGAGATTTTGCGGGGCGCGGCCTTCACCGCGCCCTGGCGCGTTAATCCCATATAGGCGCGAAGGGCACCCGGTCGCGGTCTACGATGCGGTAATTCGTGCGATTCAAATCGTCGATCCGGGACATCTCACCCGTCGTAAGCGTGAAATCCATAATCTCCAGATTGGCACGGATATTTTCCGGGTTGGTGGACATGGTGTTCATGCTGAGACCCTTTTGCAGGATCCAGCGCAAGACGACCTGAGCCGCAGATTTTCCATGCGTCTTGCCGATTTCCCCGAACAGCGGGTATTTGAAGACCTCGCCGCGCGCGAGAGAGCAGTATGACGAGAGTGGTATCTTGGTGTCTCTGGCCGCTTCCAACAGGCGCGACTGATCCAGCAGTGGATGAAACTCGACCTGGTTGGTGACCAGCGGAACATCGACGAGGGCACGGGCCTGGCGCATCATCGCGGCGGTATAGTTCGACACGCCGATATGGCTGGCCAATCCGGCCTCATATGCCTTTTGCAACAGTCTCAGCGATGGCGTGATATCGCCTCCGGCCGGCGGCCAGTGCAGAAGCAACACATCAATCCGGTCGATCCGCAAGGCACGCAGGCTGCACTCGACTGAGGGCAAGAAGCGCGATTCGCTGTAATTCTCGGGCCTGACCTTGGTGATGATACAAAACCGGTCGCGCGCGATCCCGGTCGCGGCCAGGGCGGCGCCGGTGTCCGCTTCATTCTCATAACCCTGAGCCGTGTCAAAGGTTCGGTAACCCGCCTTGACCGCCATATGGATCGCGTCCCGCAGGGCGCCACCTTTCAAGGGGAATGTGCCGAATCCCTGCAGGAATCCGGGTTGCAGCAGAATGTTCATCCTGGTCCTCCCTCACATGTTCTTGCATCGCGCCGATCCCGGTTTTCCTCTTGCCGGGCCGGTCAGATTACAGATATATAGATAACCAGTTAGTTACTTAAGATGCAATTGCGAAGGAGGAGCGCAATGTCCAAGATTCGGACCGCCAGTCAGGCGGCAGAACTGGTTCGCGATGGCGCGGTGATTGCGGTGAATTCGTCTTCGGGATTGCTGTGCCCGGATCATGTGCTGGCTGCCCTGGGTGAACGCTTTGTGCAAGAAGGCGCTCCGCGCGGCCTGACGACCATCCATCCGATCGCCGCCGGCGACATGTTCGGCACCCCGGGCGTGGACCATATCGCCCATTCCGGCATGATCACAAAGATCATTGGCGGTTCCTATCCCTCGGGGCCGTCTAATGCCGAGCCGCCGAAGATCTGGCAGCGCATCCTGGCTGAGGAGGTTGCGGCCTATAACGTGCCCTCGGGCATTGTCTTCGACATGCTGCGTGAGGGGGCGGCGCAGCGGCCCGGCGTGCTGACTAAGGTCGGCATGGAAACCTTTGCCGATCCCGCGCTGGAAGGCTGCGCGATGAACGCCGCCGCCCGCGCCACACCCATCGTCAAGCGCGTGGCCTTCGAGGGCGAGGACTGGTTGTATTTCCCGGCCCTGCGCCCCGATGTAGCGCTGATCCGCGCAACCACGGCAGACGAGAATGGCAACTTGACCTTCGAGGACGAGGGCGCGACCCTTGGCGCGATGGAAATGGCGCTGGCCGCGCACAACTGCGGCGGCATCGTCATTGCGCAGGTTAGACGTATTGCCGCGCAGGGCACGTTGAAGCCGCATGATGTGAAGGTGCCGGGCATTCTGGTCGATGTAATCGTCGAGGCACCCGATCAGTTGCAGACTACCGCGACACCGCACGATCCGGCTATCTCGGGCGAGGTCTTCCGGCCGCTCGCCAGTTTCCGCGCGGCGGATTTCAATCCCGGCAAGGTCATCGCCAGGCGCGTCGCACAAGAACTGCGATCGGGATGGGCGGTGAATATCGGCTTTGGCATCTCGGCCAATGTGCCGCGCATCCTGATCGAGGAGGGCCTGCATGGCGCGGTGACATGGGTCATCGAGCAAGGCGCGGTCGGGGGCGTGCCGCTGCTGGATTTCAAGTTCGGCTGCGCCAGTAATGCAGAGGCGTTCGTCGCTTCGCCGCATCAGTTCTGCTATTTCCAGGCGGGCGGTTTTGACTGTTCCCTGCTGTCCTTCCTGGAAATCGACGCCGAGGGCTCGGTCAATGTCAGCCGGCTTGCCGCGACGCCGCATCGGACAGCGGGGGCGGGCGGT
The DNA here is from genome assembly GCF_000185925.1 of Paracoccus sp. TRP. Lineage (NCBI taxonomy): Bacteria > Pseudomonadati > Pseudomonadota > Alphaproteobacteria > Rhodobacterales > Paracoccaceae > Paracoccus > Paracoccus sp. TRP. The sequence goes on from NZ_AEPN01000054.1 coordinate 11,919, forward strand.
TTCGTCGACATTACCGCGAGGGCGAAGCGGATCGTTTTTTCCGGGAACTTCAACGCCGGAGCAAAGATGCGAATTGAAAATGGCCGGCTGGTGATTGACCGCGAGGGCAAGGTTGCCAAGATCGTGCCAAAGGTTGATCAGGTAAGCTTTTCGGGCCGGCGCGCGGTGGCGCAGGGGCAGGAGATCACCTATGTCACCGAGCGTTGCGTGTTGCGTCTGTTGCCCGAGGGGCTGACGGTCACCGAGATCGCGCCTGGCGTCGACTTGCGGCGGGATGTGCTGGATCAGGCCGCAACGTCCCTCCGCGTGGCAGAGAATCTGAAGGAAATGGATGCGGCGCTGTTTCGCGACACGCCGATGGGGCTGGCGCTGTGAGCGAAGATCAGCGCCTCGATCTGCGTATCGAGGCGGATATCGCACGGCTGACCATTCGCCGCCCGGACAAGCTGAATGCCCTGGACGCCGAAATGGTGGACGGATTGCTGCCGCTCTGCCGCCGGATCGAGCGATCCGACGCGCGGGTGGTGATCCTGACTGGCGAGGGTGGCCGCTCATTCTGCGCAGGCGGCGATATTGCTGCCTGGTCGCAACTGTCGCCCGAGGATTTCAGCCGCCGCTGGTTGCGCGACGGCCATGCTGCCTTCGATGCGCTGGCACGTTTGATGCAGCCGGTGATCGCTGTGCTGAACGGGCATTGCCTGGGCGGCGGGCTGGAGCTGGCGGCCTGCGCGGACTACCGCCTGGCCGAGGCACATGTGCGGATCGGTTTGCCCGAAACCTCGCTTGGGGTCATTCCCGGCTGGTCGGGAACGCAACGTGCGGTGCGTCGATTCGGTGCCAGTGCGGTGCGTCGGATGGCGCTGTTCGGCGAGGTTTTCGGCGCCGAGGAAGCGCAGCGCCTCGGGCTGGTCGATCAGGTCGTCCCGACGGGCGCTGGCATGGCTGCTGCCGAGGCGCTGGCCGCGCGGGTGATTGCCCGCGCCCCGCGCGCAACGGAAATCACCAAGATGCTGGTCAACGCCGCCGAGGGCGAGGAACGCGAGCGCGTGCTCGAGGCACTGGCCGGCAGCGTCGCCGCCGCATCCGGTGATTTGCGGGAAGGGCTAGCGGCGTTCCGCGAAAAGCGCTCTGCAAGGTTCGAAGCGACGGGTCGAGGGGAGAAGATGGAATGAAAGCCGAGAATCGCGAGTTTCTTACCGGGCTTTTTGACGCGGCGGTGGCTGCTGCCGATCCCGAAACCGCGCTGGCCGCGCATCTGCCGGATCGTCCCAGGGGTCGCACGGTCGTGGTCGGCGCCGGCAAGGGTGCGGCGCAACTGGCGGCGGCGTTCGAGCGCCTGTGGGACGCGCCGGTGGAGGGAGTGGTGGTCACGCGTTACGGCTATGGCTGCGATACCCGCAATATCCGCGTGATCGAGGCCGCGCATCCCGTTCCCGATCAGGCCGGTCTTGCCGCGACTGGGGTCTTGTTTGAGGCTGTGCGGGGGCTGAGCAAGGATGATCTGGTCGTGGCGCTGGTTTGCGGTGGTGGCTCGGCGCTGCTGCCAGCGCCGCCCGAGGGGCTGACGCTGGAGGACGAAATCGAGCTGAATCGCACCCTGCTGGCCAGTGGTGCGCCGATCTCGGTGATGAATGCGATCCGCAAGCAGGTCTCGCGTATCAAGGGCGGCAGGCTGGCGCTGGCGGCGCATCCGGCGCGGGTGGTGTCGCTGGTCGTTTCGGACGTGCCGGGCGACGATCCGGCGCAGGTGGCCTCGGGTCCGACGGTGCCGGATGCGGTCACTCGCCGGGATGCGCGGCGTCTGCTTGAAACATGGCGGATCGAGTTGCCACCGCGTCTGGCTGAATGGTTCGCGGGCGAGGACGGCCTGCCGCCGGATCCCGCCGATCCTCGTTTTGCCGGACATGAGGTTCGCGTGGTGGCTTCGGCGCGCCTGTCGCTGGAAGCCGCCGCCGCGCGGGCCGGGGCGGCGGGCATTCCGGCAGTGATCCTGTCGGACGCGATCGAAGGGGAGGCACGCGACGTGGCCCGCGTCCATGCTGCCATCGCCCGCGAGGTCGCGACCCAAGGCCGGCCTTTCACGCCCCCGGTGGCGATCCTGTCAGGCGGCGAAACGACCGTGACGCTGCGCGGAAATGGCAAGGGCGGGCGCAACAGCGAATTCCTGCTGGCTTTCGGTTTGGCTATTGAAGGGCTGCCCATCGCCGCGCTGGCCGCCGATACCGACGGCATCGACGGGTCCGAGGATAACGCAGGCGCTTTTGCTGATGGGGACAGTGCGGCGCGGCTTCGGGCCTTGGGTTGCGATCCGGCAGTGATGCTGGCTGGGAACGATACATGGTCCGCTTTCGCCGCCTTGGGCGACCTGTTCGCTCCTGGCCCGACCGGCACCAATGTCAACGACTTCCGGGCCATCCTGGTCCGATAGGTCCGGGCGCCGCCGACCCGCGATCTCAGGCAGGAACCGGCGCGTCCTCACGCAACAGGCCCTTGTCCTTCAGCGCCGCCCAGAACGCGGCCGGAATGGGGTGCTGGAACCACGTGAGATTCTGCTCAAGCTGCTGGATAGTCCGCGTGCCGGCGCAGAAGGCCGGGACGGCCGGATGTGCCACGACGAATTGCAATGCCGCCGCCGCCAGGGGCACGCCGTATTCGGCGCAGACCGCCTCGATCTTTGCCACCCGGTCCATAATTTCGGACGGGGCAGGGGCGTAGTTGTATTTTGCGCCCGGCTTCGCACCCGTGGCGAGGATCCCCGAGTTGAAGCCGCCGCCCACGACCACTGCCGCACCGCGCTTCTCGCAAAGCGGCAGGAACGCGTCCAGCGCGTCCTGTTCCAGCAGCGTATAGCGCCCGGCCAGCAGGAAGCAGTCGAAATCGCGTTGCTTCAACGCCTCGTGGCAGACCTGCCATTCGTTCACGCCGACGCCGATGGCCTTCACGACCCTCTCGTCGCGCAGCCGGGCCAATGCCCTGTAGCAGCCGTCCATCGCCTGCCGGAATACCTCGGGCTGCTCGGTGCCGCGCGTATAGACGTCGATGTCGTGGATGAACAGAATGTCGATGCGCTCCAGTGCCAGCCGTTGCAGGCTGTCTTCGAAAGCGCGCATCGTGCCGTCGTAGCTATAGTCGAACTCCATTGCGAACGGGGCGGCATTGACCCAGGGCGCGAAGTCGATGCTGTCGCGTCGCGCCGGGCGCAGCAGGCGGCCCACTTTCGAAGACAGCACGAAATCGTCGCGCTTGCGCCAGCGCAGCGCCTCGGAGGTGCGCAGTTCGGACAGGCCATGGCCATACATCGGCGCGGTGTCGAAATAGCGCACGCCGGCATCCCAGGCATGATCGAACATGGCGCGCGAGGTCTGGTCGTCGATCTCGCGGAAAATATTGCCGACCGGTGCGGTGCCGAAGGCGAAGCCGGTCACCTCCATATCCGTGCGGCCGAACTTTCGTTTGTCGGATGGTTTCATCAGGTTCCTCCCATAAGTAACCAATTGGTTATAATTTGCATGAGTCCACGCCACGGATCAAGCGGATTTCCAAGCCGTTGTCGGTTTTGACGCTTGACGTGAGGAAGGTGCCTCAAATAAAGTAACCGGATAGTTACATATCGGGAGGGGATTCGAGGATGTATCTGAACGATACCCAGCTGCAGGTGCGCGACATGGCCCGCGCCTTCGCTGACGAGGTCATCCGGCCTGCAGCCGAGGCGCTGGACCGCGACGAGCGTTTCCCGGCCGAGATCTATGACGAGATGGCCAAGCTGGGCCTGTTCGGCATCGGTGTGCCGGAAAGCATGGGCGGGCCGGGCTTCGACACGCTGACCTATGCCGTGGTGATGGAGGAACTGTCGCGCGGCTATGCCAGCGTGGCCGATCAATGCGGTCTGCTGGAGCTGATCTCGACGCTTCTGGTCCGCCACGGCACCGAAGCGCAGCGCAAGCTGCTGCCCGGGATCCTGGCGATGCAGCAGAAGGTTGCCTATTGCATCACCGAACCGGAGGCCGGGACTGACGTGTCGGGCATCCGCACCACGGCGGTGCGCGACGGCGACGGCTGGGTGCTGAACGGCGGCAAGATCTGGATCCACAATGCACCCGTCGCCGATCTGGGCTTCGTGCTCGCCCGTACCGACAAAGAGGCGGGCAACCGCGGCATGTCGATCTTTATCGTCGACCTGCACGCGGCAGGGGTCGAGCGCGGTCCCAAGGAACACAAGATGGGTCAGCGCGCCAGCCAGGTCGGGGCCTTGACCTTCACCGATGTGCGGCTTGGCGCGGATGCCATGCTGGGCGAGCCGGGCCGCGGCTTTCACATGATGATGAGCGTGCTGGACAAGGGCCGCGTCGGTATCGCTGCACTGGCGGTCGGCATCGGCCAGGCGGGGCTTGAGGCCGCACTGGAATATGCCGGGACGCGCATGCAGTTCGGCAAGCAGATCGCCGAGTTCCAGGGCGTGCAATGGCTGCTGGCCGATATGGCCAAGGATATCGAGGCTGCGCGGCTGCTGGTTCATTCGGCCGCGTCCAAGATCGACAACGGGCAGGATGCTACCAAGGCCTGCTCGATAGCGAAATGCTTTGCCGGCGACATGGCGGTGGCGCGCACGGCGGATGCGGTGCAGGTCTTCGGCGGCTCGGGCTATATCCGGGGTTTCGAGGTCGAGCGGCTCTATCGCGATGCCAAGATCACTCAGATCTACGAGGGCACGAACCAGATCCAGCGCATGATCATTGCCCGCGAATTGCTGAAGAAGGGCGCGCAGGCATGACACAGGTTGCCCTTGTCACCGGCTCGTCGCGCGGGATCGGGCTTGCTGCGGCCGAGGCACTGGCCCGCGAAGGTTTCGCCGTCGCCGTGAACGGCCCCGCCGACGATGCTGAGTTGCGTGCGGCGGTCGAACGCATCGCCGCACTTGGCGTGCCGGTCGTCGCCGCGCCTTTCGACGTGACCGACATTGCCGCCCATGACGCCGCTCTGCAACGGATCGAGAATGCGCTCGGCCCCCTGACCACGCTGGTCAACAACGCGGGCGTCGGCGTCATGCAACGCGGCGACCTGCTGGATGTCAGCGAGGCAAGCTGGGACCGCTGCCTGACCGTCAACAGCAAGGCGATGTTCTTTTTGTCGCAAGCGTTCGCCCGCCGCCTGCTGGCGCGGGAACGCCCGGAAAACCTGTTCCATGCCATCGTCAACGTCACCTCGTCGAACGCGATCGCGGTGGCGGTGCAGCGGTCGGAATATTGCGCCTCCAAGGCGGCCGCCGCGATGGTGTCCAAGGCTTTGGCCGTGCGGCTCGGGCCGGAAAACATCGCGGTCTATGACGTGCAGCCCGGCCTGATCGCGACCGAGATGACCGCCCCCGTGATCGAGACCTATCGCCAGCGCGCCCAAGAAGGGCTGACCCTGTTCCCCCGCGTCGGCCAGCCCGCCGACATGGGCGCCATCATTGCATCGCTGGCCTCGGGCCGGCTTCCCTATACCACGGGACAGGCGATTTCGGCCGATGCCGGGATGCTGGTTCCGCGTTTCTGAAAGCTGCCATCATGAAAATCGCACTTCCCGACACACAAGGCCGCATGGCCGACTATACGCTGACCGGCACCCCCATCGCGCAGGCCGTGCTGCCCGTCAATCCGGCTCGCATCGTCTATTCCGCCGCCCATGTGGTGGCCGACCCCTTCACCACCAACGATCCTTCGGGGCGCGCGGCGGTGGATTGGGAAAAGACGATGGAATTCCGACGCTATCTGGCCGGTCTTGGTCTCGGCATTGCCGAGGCGATGGATACCGCGCAACGCGGCATGGGCCTCGACTGGCCCGGCGCGCTGGAGCTGATCCAGCGCACCAAGGCCGAATTGCCCGACGCGCTGGTCGGCAACGGCTGCGGCACCGATCATCTGGATCCGGCGGATGCCCGCACACTGGACGACGTGATCCGCGCCTATCTGGAGCAGGTCGAGGCGATACAGGCCATTGGCGGCCGCATCGTGCTGATGGCCAGCCGCGCGCTGGCCCGCGTCGCGACCTCGCCCGAGGATTACCTGCATGTCTATGCACAGGTGCTGTCGGCCTGCGACCAGCCGGTGATCCTGCACTGGCTGGGCGAGATGTTCGACCCCGCTCTGGCCGGCTATTGGGGCGACTCGGATTTCGACGCTACGCTGGAGACCGTTCTGGCGGTGATCGAGCAGAACCTTTCCAAGGTGGACGGCATCAAGATGTCGCTCTTGGACAAGGACAAGGAGATCACCCTGCGCCGCCGCCTGCCTGCCGGCGTTAAGATGTATACCGGTGACGATTTCAACTATCCCGAACTGATCGAGGGCGACGACCAAGGCTTCAGCCATGCTTTGCTGGGGATCTTCGACCCGCTGGCCCCTGCCGCCGCCTATGCCGTCAACCGGCTGGCCGAAGGGGACAAGGCCGGTTTCCGTGCCACGCTGGACCCGACCGTGCCGCTGGCCCGCACGATCTTTCGCGCGCCGACGCAATATTACAAGACGGGGGTGGTCTTTCTGGCCTGGCTGAACGGCTTCCAGGATCATTTCATCATGCTGAACGGCCATCAGGCGATGCGGCCCTTGCCCTATTTCGCGCAGGTCTTCCGCCAGTCGGACGCCTGCGGTCTTCTGCGTGATCCCGAACTGGCGGTGCGGCGGATGAAATCGCTGCTGGCCGTCTATGGCGTCTGACGATGCGCGACTTCAGTCATGATATTTCCGCGCTCGCGCTGAATACCGCCACGCTTGGCCATAATGTCGAGGGTGCGGGCGCCGGTTGGTCCCCCGAACGCATCATCGACGCCTGCGCCGAGCGCGGCTATGGCGGCATTGTCTTCTGGCGGCGCGAGATCGGGACCAATGCTGCCAGGATCGCGGCCCATGCCCGAGCGGCCGGGCTGACGGTGGCGGGGCTCTGCCGGACCCCCTTCCTCGTTGGACCCCTGGCGCCGCAGAGCCGACAGGCGGTGATGGATGATTTCCATGCTTCGATCGACATGGCGGCGGAGCTGGGCGCTCCGGTTCTGACCATTGTCACCGGCGGGGTCGAACCGGGCACCCGCGGCGTCGTCGAAAGCCTGCGCCTTGTCACCGACCGTGTGGCCGGGGCAGCGCCCTATGCCGCCGCGCGCGGCGTCAAGCTGGCGCTGGAGCCTCTGAACCCGGTCTATGGCGGCAACCGCTCTTGCCTGACCACCCTGCGCGATGCGCTGGACATCTGCGACACCATCGGCGCGCCAAATCTTGGCGTGGCGGTCGATGTCTACCATGTCTGGTGGGACACTGATCTGCCACGGCAACTGGCCCGCGCCGGAGAACGCATCCTCGGCTACCACCTTTGCGATTGGCTGGCCGAGACGACCGATGTGCTCCTGGATCGCGGCATGATGGGCGATGGCGTGGCCGATCTGAAGACCATCCGTTCTGCGGTCGAAGCGGCCGGCTACAACGGCCTTTGCGAGGTCGAGATCTTCTCGGCAGGTAACTGGTGGAAACGCGGTCCGGCCGAAGTGCTAGATACCATCGTTACGCGCTTCCGATCCGTCTGTTGATAATTTCAGGAAGAAATCATGAAGATACTGGTCCCCGTCAAGCGTGTGATTGACTACAACGTTAAGGC
>NZ_AEPN01000053.1:0-19788 GCF_000185925.1 Paracoccus sp. TRP
CGGGTCACGTCTCGACGGAAATCAACAGATGATGGGCCATCCGATGCATTTGCACGGCCATGTGTTCCAGGTCGTCGGACTGAACGGCCGCGCGGTCAGAGGCGCGTTGCGCGATACCGTCTATGTGCCGCCGATGTCGATGGTCGATGTGGCCCTGGATGCGGGTGAGGCCGCGCGATGGATGCTGCATTGTCACCATATGCCGCATCTTGAAACCGGCATGATGACCGAATTCGCGGTCAGTGCATAAGGTCCGCTTTCAGCGCCCGCCGACGCGTTGCAGGTTCAGGCCTGCAACGCAAAGACCCGCCCCATAACGGGTGGCAAAGCTACTGAACGGCCCGTATTGATCGCCATGGGCGAGCACGAACACGCCCGCCCTAATCCTGTCATCAGCCAAGATCGGCAGGCAGCAGTTCCGCGGGAAGGTTCTGATAGCAGACCGGACGCAGGAACCGGCGAATTGCCATGGTGCCGACCGAGGTCGCCCCGAAGTTCGTCGAGGCTGGATAGGGGCCGCCATGGACCATGGCGTCGCAGACCTCGACCCCGGTTGGATAACCGTTGATCAGGATCCGCCCTGCCTTACGCTCCAGCACCGGCATCAGCCGCGCGGCAACCTGCGCGTCACCAGCATCCATATGCAAGGTGGCGGTCAGCTGCCCGGCAAGACCAAGCGCCAGCTCTTGCATCGTCCCGATCGAAGGGACCCGTACGACAAGGCCAAGCGGACCAAAGACCTCTTCTGCCAGAGAGTGATCGGACAGGAAGGCCGAGGCCGGAACTTCGTAAAGGTTCGGCCCGGCATCCCGGCCCGTGCTGTTGGTGACATGGACAGGACGCACCGGATTGCCGGCATCAAGCCGCGCCTTGCCAGCCCGATAGGCATCGGCCATGGCAGCGGTCAGCATGGTCTGCGGGGCGACAGCTGCCAGCGCCTCGGCTGTCGCAGCGACAAGCGCATCGCCCGCGGCACCTTCGGGGACGATGGCAATGCCGGGTTTCGTGCAAAGCTGGCCCGCGCTGCCCGTCATGGACACAGCCCAACCCTGCCCGATCTGTGCACCGCGCGCCTTTAGCGCTTCGGGCAGGATGAACATCGGATTGACCGAGCCAAGCTCGCCAAAGAAGGGGATCGGCTCGGGCCGCGCGGCGCAAAGGTCAAACAGCGCCCTGCCCCCGCCGAGGCTGCCGGTAAAGCCCACCCCCCTGATCAGCGGATGCTGGACCAGCGCCGAGCCGACCTTGCGGTCGCCGCCCTGCACTAGCGAAAAGACCCCGGGATGAACGCCGCAGCCCTGAATGGCGGCGTGGATCGCCTCGGCCACGATCTCGCTGGTGCCGGGATGGGCCGAATGGCCCTTGACCACCACCGGGCAGCCCGCCGCCAAAGCCGAGGCCGTGTCACCCCCGGCAACCGAAAAGGCGAGCGGAAAGTTCGAGGCACCAAAAACCGCAACCGGCCCGATCGGACGCTGGATCAGACGCAGATCCGGGCGCGGCAAAGGCTGGCGATCCGGCAGGGCCGGATCATGCCTGCGGTCCAGATACTCCCCCTCCAGGATGGTCCTGGCAAAAAGCCGCAACTGTCCGGTCGTGCGGCCGCGCTCTGCGTTCAGGCGCGCCTCGGGCAGGCCGGTTTCACGGGTGCCGATCCCGGTAATCTCGGGACCGCGGGCCTCGATCTCATCGGCGATGGCGTTCAGGAAGGCGGCACGTTCTTCGCGCGTGCTGTAGCCATAGGCCCAAAAGGCCTTTTCGGCGGCCTGCGCGGCGCGGTCAATCAGCTCGATCGTGCCCACCGAGAAATGGTCGGCCTGCCCCCATGCGGGCTCATTGCGGAATGTCTCATCCGTGGCGATCCATTCGCCGGCGATCAGATGCCTGCCATGCGGAGTGAACGTCATTTCTTGCCTTTCCTGGAGTTTTGGCGGGTCAGCCGAAATAGCGAACCCGGATGGCGTCGATGGCCACGGCGATAAAGATCATCACACCGCCGATCATGCCGACATAGAACGAGGGAACGTTGATGATCGCCAGCCCGACCTGAATGACCGTCAACAGCAGCACGCCGCCCAGCACGCCCCGCACATTGCCGCGACCGCCAAAGACGCTGACCCCGCCGATGATCGGGGCGGCGATGGCATAAAGCAGATAGCTCGACCCCTGGTTCGACGTGATCGCCATCTGCCATGAGGCAAGCAGGAACCCCGCAAGCGCCGCCAGAAAACCCGAGATGGTATAGGTGATGACCTTGATGCGGTCGACGCGGATCCCGGCCGAGTTCGAGGCGACGGGATTGCCGCCCACCGCATAGATCGAGCGCCCCAGCACAGTGCGTTGCAGCACCACGCCCATCACCGCAAGCGCAAGCAGGAACACCACCGGCATGATCGGCCAACCGCCAATGGTCGCCTGCCCGATCCAGACATAGCCGTCCGCAAGATTGGTCAGCGTCTTGCCCTGCGTCAGCGCCAGCAACGCGCCTTGCAGGATGATCATCATCGACAGGGTTTCGATCAGCGAAACCATCTTGAGCCGGGTGATACAAAAGCCGTTGAAAAACCCGATAAAGGTACCCACGGCCAGCCCTGCCAGCATGGCGATGAACCACGGCAGCCCCAGATCCGAATAGGCAAGTGCCCCAACAGCCGCCGAAAAACCGGCATTGGCGGGGATCGACAGGTCAATCTCGGCCACCAGCAACGGCAGGGCAACCGCCAGACCCAGCATGCCCAGCACCGTCGCCTGGACCATCACGTTTTGCAGGTTGAAGACGGTCAGGAAATAGTCGTTGAACGCGCCAAAGATCGCCACCAGCGCGATCAGCCAGATCCAGACGACATTGTGCAGCACCCAGCCCAGCACTGCGTGACCACTGGCCTTGTCCTTTGCCATGCCGACGCCTGGCGCGGCATTGACCGTTGCGTTGCTCATAGCCGGTTCTCCTTTCGGGGGGCGCGTCATGCCTGCACCGAGGCGCGCAGACGCTCGACAGAGATTTCATCTCCGCTCAGGGTTTCCTTGATGCTGCCATGGTCAAAGACGCAGACCCGGTCGGTGGCGCGCACCAGCTCATCAGTGTCGGTCGAAACGATGATCACCGACACTCCGGTATCGCTAAGCTCGTCGATGATGCGCAGCACATCCTGCTTGACGCCGACGTCGATCCCGCGCGTCGGCTCATCAACGATCAGCAGGCGCGGGTTCGTTGCCAGCACCCGCCCAAGGCACACTTTCTGCTGATTGCCGCCGCTAAGCGTATCGACCGCATATTCCGGCCCCGGAGCCTTGACGCCCATCGCGCCGAAATAGCGCGCGACAACCCCGGCCTCGGCCTTGTGGTCGATAAAGCCCATCCGCGAACGTGCATTCAGCGATGACAGCGCGATATTGTCGCCAATCGACATTTGCCCGACGGCCCCGTCCTTGCGCCGGTCGTCGGAAAGATAGGCGATGCCCGCGTCGAAAGCGGCGCGCGGGTTGCCCGGCAAGGCAGTTTCATGCCCGTCAAGCCAGATCAAGCCGGATGCCGGATGCAGCCCAAAGATCGCGCGCGCCAGCTCTTTGGCGCCTGCGCCGGGCAGGCCGGTAAAGCCCAGAACCTCACCCGGCGCGATATCCAGCGCCTCGACTGACAGGTTCTTGCCAGCCACCTTGCGCAACCTGACGGCAGGTGCCTTGCCCGAATGATCGCGGCGGTGGCGCTGAAACAGCTCAAGCCCGCGTCCAAGCACCAGCTCTGTCAGCTGTTCAGAGCTTAGCGCGGCGACATCCTCGGATCCGCCAGCCAGACTGCCGTCGCGCAGCACCGAAACCGCGTCGCAGATTTCCAGGATCTCGTCATTGTAATGCGAGATAAAGATGAAGGTGACGCCCTGAGCCTTGAGCCTGCGCATAAAGTCGAAAAGGGCGCGGCGGTCGGCCACGGTCAGCGCGGCGGTCGGCTCATCCAGGATGATGACCCTGCCGCCCGAAAACATGGCCCGCAGGATGTTCAGCTTGCGACGCGACACCGCATCCAGACGACCGGCGGTGACCGAGCCGTCAATCCCCGACCCGGCCAGCATTCGCGCCGCATCGGCGCGCAGCTTTTTCCAGTCCACGAAACCGCCGCGGTTCGGCCAGATGCCGAGCATCAGGTTCTCCGCCGCGGTCATGTTGTCGATGATCATCGGCTCTTGCGTGACCAGAAAGACGCCGGCCTCTTCCATCGCCTTGACATCGACCCGCTCCAACGGCCGGCCATCCATCAGGATGCGCCCGGATGTCGGGGTGTTCTGGCCCGAGATGATGCCAACAAGTGTCGATTTTCCGGCACCATTCTCGCCCAGAAGGCCATGAATCGTACCGCGGCGGATTTCCAGCGACACACCGCGCAGCGCCCTGACAGCACCATAGGTCTTTGTCACGTCCTCGATCCGCAGGATCGTGTCAGCGGCCATATCCATGCCGCGCGTGTCATGAACTGTCATCGCATCCCTCCCCGGACCTCAAACGGCCGGAGCGCGAACCGCTCCGGCAAGGATCGCAATGCGGCGATCAGGTATAGGGAATGCCCCATTCCTTTTCGGCCACAGCACCCCAGTGACGCGGATCAGCCGCATTATCGCCGTTGATGACAAAGGGCGGGATGATCAGCGTCGGACCGGTCTTGCCCTCGACGATCTCGCCCTTTTCCCAGAAATATTTCTGGTTCTCATAGGCGCCGATCGGCACCGCCTCGCCCTTGAGCGCATGTTTGACGATCATCTCGACAGCGATCTCGCCATAGGCGATCGGGTCTTGCGAGACGCAGGCGTCCATATAGCCTTCCTGAATCCATTTCAGCGCGACCGGCTCACCGTCGATATTGACAAAGATGACATGGCCATCCTCGCCCACCTTCTTCCAGCGGCCCTTTTGCTGCAACGCCGTGGCGATGCCGCGTGCGGGCGAATCCGAAGGCGCGTGGACCGCGTCCAGATCGGGATATTCCGACAGGGTCGACAGCGTCACCGACAGCATCTGTTCAAGCTGACCTTCGGTCGGGCGGTCCAGATACCTGATGTCGGGATATTGCGCAAAGACCGAGTCCATCCCCTCTTTGCGCAGCCGCCACGCCACGGATGCCAAGGCACCATAGCAGTTCAGAACCGTGCCTTTGGGGCTGCCGTGTTTCTTGATCAGCCGGTCCACGATCTCTTGCGCGGCCATGACGCCGCCCTGGAAGTTGTCAAAGCTGACGGTGATCGCGACATCGCCGCCATCGGCGGGCGTGTCGATGATGCCGACCGGGATATTCTGGCGATTATAGCGCCGGATCGCCGAGACGATGGCCTGGCTGTCGATCGGATCCGAGATGATGGCCGAAGGCTTGGACAAAAGCAGGCTCTGCCATTGTTCAAGCTGTCGGGTGTTGTCGAAATTCGCATTGGTGGCCTGAAAATCACCACCGGCCGCAGCGACGGCGCGTTTGACCGCCTCTTCCTGGATCACAAAGAAATAGTAATCGAGGCTCTTGTTCGAATAAGGGATCGACAAGGCGCCCTGCGCGAAAGCGCGCGGCCCCATCAACGCCCCCAATCCCAGCGCCGCACCCCCTGCAAGTACGTTGCGCCGGCTGATTCCGATCTGCCTGGTCATGGCTCCCTCCCCAGAGTTTTCTGGTATGTAGTAATACTAGATATTCTCTGATTCTGTCAAGCAAACCCGCCGATGAGCTTGCTATTTATTAGCAGATAATCCCCACGAACCGACGGGTTTTTCTAGGAAAATTTGCAATCTTCATCTGCCCCGCGCAGGAACTGCCCGCGCGGGTCTGTTTTTGGGCGGCTTTGAAGTTTTACTAGATCAGCGCATCTTTACATAGGACGTACCGTCGAAGCAGCCGACGACCATGCCGACCGCCTCACGGGTAAAAAGCCCGTTCTCGACCACGCCCGGAATGCGGTTCAGTTCGGTTTCCAAAGCTGCAGGATCAGCGATCACCGGGCCGCAATGGCAATCAAGGATAAAGTTGCCGCTGTCTGTCACCACGGGCTGATCATCGCGCATACGCCGTTCAATGCGGACACCCTCGATACCATGCCTGGCGAGGGTGCGCGCCACCATGCGCTGTGTCTGTTTCCAGGCAAACTGCACCACCTCGACGGGCAAAGGAAACTTGCCAAGGCAATCTACGATCTTGGTCTCATCGCACACACAGATCATCTGCTTTGAGGCATGTGCAATGATCTTTTCCCACAACAGACAGGCGCCACCGCCCTTGATCATGTTAAAGCTGCGATCAATTTCGTCCGGGCCATCCACGGTCAGGTCCAGTTCGCCGATATCATTGGGATCAGTGATTTCGATACCCACTTCGCGGGCCACGTCGATGGTCGAACGCGAGGTCGTGGTGCAGGTCAGCTTCAGCCCTTGGGCGACGTGTTTGCCCAGTTCGCGCACAAAGAAATGCGAGGTGGTCCCCGAACCAAGGCCCAGCTTCATCCCGTCATGGATAAAGTCCTGGATCACCCGGCGCCCCGCGAGTTTCTTGGCTTCGTCTTGCTGGCTCATTCCTGTCTCCTCCGGCGCGGACCCTGCCGCACATCTTCATGGTCTTCAGATCTTGTCCGTCTGCCAGCTATCCAGTGCCGGAAGCTGGTCGGGGAACTCGCTGCCGCTGGCGATGGCAATGGCGGTCACCAGCATATTGGTGACCAGATGATGGTTCAGCCGCGAGGCAAGGGGCGTCATCAGCTCGGTCCGGTCATAGGGCAGGACCGCGATGACCGCGTCCGAAACACGGGCAAGCGGGCTGTCTGCGGCCGCGACCGAAACCACGCGGGCACCCCCGGCGCGGGCGGCAATCGCGACCTCGACCATCTGTTTGGTATGGCCGGATTGCGAAAAGATCAGCGCAACCTCACCCGGGCGTGCGCGTTCGGCGTGCATCCATTGCCGTTGCTTGCCCAGCAGCGCCTGACAGCGCATCCCCAGCCGCTGAAACTTGTGTTCGGCGTCCAGAGCGTTCACCTCGGAAATGCCGGTGGCATAGATGCCGGTCCAGCTTGCCGCCTGCAAAAGCCGCGCGCCCTCGCCCACCTGCTCGGGGTCCAGATCCTCGGCCAGCCGCTGTACCGCGTTCAGCGAGTTGCGGCAGGTCTTGCGCACGATATTGGCGACGCTGTCCTGCGGCGTGATCTGCTCATAAGCAAAGGGGGCCGACGGCACGAGGCTTTGCGCAAGGTTCAGCTTGAAGTCCTGATAGCCTTCGAACCCGAACCGGCGGCAAAAGCGCATGATCGTCGGATCGCTGACCGAACACAGTTCCGACAGCCGCGCCATGCTCATATGGATCACCTCTGACGGAGAGGCGCCGACATAATCGGCAACCCGCCGCTCGGCCGGGCGCATTTCGTCGCGTTCGTGCAAAATTCGCTGCAGCAGGCTGACGGTCATCGCTAACTCCTGATCATTATCCCGCCGCAGCGGCCACCCGTTCCTGCTGCAACAGATCCGCCAGACGGGTCAACCTGTGGCTAGCTGCCACCTCGACCCCCGCGCCGCCGCCCCAGGGCACCGCATAGAACGGCACCGCCGCCGCCCGCGCCGTCGCCTGATCGACCGGAGTGTCGCCGACATAGGCCCAGGTTCCGGGTTGCAGCTGCATCGCCTCGGCCACCGCCATCAGATGGCCGGGGTCGGGCTTGCAGGCTGCCACCGCATCCGCACCCACCGCCGCATCAAACAGATCGGCAAGGCCCAGCCGCTCAAGCACCTTACCGGTGATCGCATGGTTTTTGTTCGTGCAGATTCCCAGCCGCAGCCCCGCCGCGCGCAGGGCGGCAAGATCCTCGGGGACGTGATCAAAGAACCGGGTCCGGCCAGCCGGATCGCCCAGATAGGCGCGCAAATAGCCCTGATACGCCCGCTCGACCGCCGCATCGTCATAGAGGATGGCCTGATCGTCCAGAATGTCAGTGATCAGGCGACGTGAGCCGTTGCCGATGAACTGTTCGACATAGCGGGGGTCAAGCCCGGGCCAGCCGTTGTCCTGAAAACCCACGCTCAACGCCGCGGCAATGTCGGGCGCGCTGTCGATCAGCGTTCCGTCCAGGTCGAATATGAACGCGGAATAGGCGGGCATGAAAGCGGGCTCCTGCTGTTACTGGTCGAAAATGGCATCGCCGAGCGCGGCAAACCTGTCGCTCAGCACCGGATAGAGTGAGCGATAGATCTGATGGGCGCGCGCATAGACCACGCTGGCTGCGGGGTCGGGTACGTCGCACGTCAGGTCACGGCATGAGCGCGCGGCGGTCGTCGCATCGGGCCAGACCCCAGCGGCAACCCCCGCGACCAGCGCGGCACCAAAGGCCGCGCCTTCGGCGGCACCCTCGGTCGTCCCCACATCGCAGCCGAACATATCGGCCTGAATCTGACGCCATAACGCCGAGCGCGCACCGCCACCCGAGGCCTTGACCACCCGCCCAGCAATCCCCATCGGCTGCATCAGTGCGTGCATGTCGATAAAGGCATGGACCACGCCTTCCATCAGCGCGCGGGTCATGTCACCCCGCTGATGACGGGCCGTCAGGCCGACAAAGGCACCCCGGGCTAAGGGGTCGGGATGGGGGCAGCGTTCCCCGTTCAGATAAGGCAGAAACAGCAATCCCCTGGCCCCGGCCGGGCTTTCGGCCGCCTCGGCCACAAGCTGATCAAACGAGACGTCAGCGCAAAGCGTATCGCGGAACCAGCCCATCGCGCCCCCCGCATTCAGCGACACGCCCATGCAATGCCACTTGTCAGGTGCGACATTGCAGAAAACCTGCAGCTTGCCATCGGGATTGTCCTGCGGAACATCCAGCGCCGCGGCCAGAATACCGGCCGTGCCAATGGTCGTTTGCAACTCGCCCGGTGCGATCACGCCCGAACCGATGGTCTGAATGACGCTGTCACCGCCGCCGCCCGCGACGGGCACCCCTTCGGGCAGGCCGAACAGCGCCGCGCCCTTGGCAGAGATACGACCAGTAACCTCCTGCGATTCAAAGACCGGAGGCAAAAGCGCGGGGTCGATACCGGCAGTCTCGATCAGCCCCTTGGCCCATTGCCGCCGGCGGACGTCAAAAAGCCCGGTCCCCGAAGCATCCGACACCTCGCTTGCCACCTCACCCGTCAGGCGCAGCCGCAGGTAATCCTTGGGGTTCAGCATCAGGGTCATGCGCGCGAACAGCTCGGGCTCGTGGTTGCGCATCCACAGGATCTTGCCCCCGGTATAACCGACGAGCATCCGGTTATTGGTGGCGGCAAGCAACCCCTCTGACCCGCCGGCGGCCTTGGCCAACGCCTCGCATTCGGCGCTGTTGCGCTGGTCATTCCACAGGATCGCCGGGCGCAGAACCCGATGCCCTGCGTCCAGAGGCGTCAGTCCGTGCATCTGACCCGAAAGGCCGACGCAAAGGATATCGACCCCCGGCGCCTTAACCAACGCCCCGGCGACGGCCTTTCGCGCGCCCTCGATCCACAATTCGGGATCCTGCTCGGTCCAGCCGGGTCGCGGCTGCGCCTGCGGATAGGTCGCAGTATCTGCCGCGATCACCGCACCGTCGGTGCCTATCAGCAGCGCCTTGCAACCCGAGGTGCCGATGTCGATGCCCAGAAGCGCCTGCATGGCTCAGCCCCCGACACCGTGATGCAGCCTGACATGCTTGAAGTTGAAATACTCCAGCAGCCCCTCGCGCCCATGTTCATAGCCGACACCGCTTTGTCTGCGGCCGCCATAGGGGGCATTCATGATACCGGCATCAACATTGTTCAGCGCGACATTGCCATAATCCAGCCCGCCCGACAGGGCATGAATCTCGGTCAGATCGCGGGCATAGGCATAGGCGGCCAGCCCGTAAGGCGTATCATTGGCAAGGGCGATCGCTTCGGCCAGTTCATCATAAGGCGCAACGCCGACCAGAGGGCCAAAGGTCTCTTCGGTCATCACCAGCATCTCATGGGTGCAATCGGCGACCACCGTCGGGCGGAAGAAATGCCCTTTGGTATATTCCGCCCCCTCAGGCGCCCTGCCGCCCGCAACCAGCCGCGCCCCGCGCGCCAATGCATCCTCAAGATGGGCGCGGGTCTTGGCCAACGGCTCGGCCGAGGCCATGGCACCCAGATCAGCCGACGGATATTTCAACCCATCATGCACGCCAAGCGCATCCGCCGCCTGCCCCAGCCCGGCCAGAAACTCTTGGTAAATCGAGCGGTGGACATAGATCCGGTTGATCGCAATGCAGATCTGGCCGCAATTGCGAAAGCTGCGCCGCGCAGCACCCTTGACCGCCGCCGCCACATCCGCGCTGGCGGTCACGATCATCGGACAGTTGCCGCCCAGCTCAAGCGACAGCCGCTTGACCTGCGGGCAGGTCTGCTGAATGTGCAGACCCACCGCGCTGGAGCCGGTGAAGGCAATCTTGTCGACCTGCGGATGTTCGACCAGCGCCTGTCCGACCTGCGACCCCTTGCCCGTCAGCACGTTGACGACGCCTGCGGGAATCCCGGCCTCAAGGCATTTCGCGGCAATCGCCAGCGCGGTAAAGGGCGTCAGTTCGGCCGGCTTGATGACAATCGAGCAACCGGCAGCAAGGCTGGCACAAAGTTTCCACCCCACCAGCTCGGCCGGATAGTTCCACGGCGTGATCGCGCCCACGACGCCGATGGGTTCGCGCACCACCAGACTTTGAAAGCCCGGCTGATCGTTCGGGACAATCTCGCCATGCACGCGGGTCGCCTCTTCGGCGTAGAAATGACAGGCTTCGGCCAGTTTCAGGATCTCGCCCCTGGCCTCATTGACTGGCTTGCCCTGTTCGGCCGTCATGATCTGGGCCATCATCGCGGCATCGGCAGCAATCAGATCGCCCAGCCGGTGCAGCGCCGCGGCGCGGGTCTTGGGCAGCTCTGCCGCCCAGGGACGGAACGCCCGGCGCGCGGCCTGAACGGCAGCCTCGATTTCGGGGGCAGTCGCGGCAGCAATATGGCCGATGACCTCGCAGGTCGCGGGATTTTCGACGGGCAGCCGGTCGCCCGCTCCGCGCTGAAAGGCGCCGTCGATAAAGAGCATGCCGTCCAGCCGGACAATCGCTTCCAAGATTGACTGATCTGTCATGGCTTCGGCCTCCCTCATCGTCATGGCGCCAAAATATAGCATAACTACATTCTGACAAGAGGGATTGTTCCGATAGGTCGAAAAACCATCAGACCCTAGATATTACATTAATATTTCTTACGGAATTTCTCTTATCAACGTGATTTCTGGAAATTTTCGCCTGTGCCTGCGCCATCCCGCTTGACGTAAATCGCGGCATGTATGTAGTTTCACTAGCAACCGAGGAGGTAAGACTCATGCTACCCAATTCCCCCGAAACCGCAAAGCTTGTTGGCCGCATCTGGCGCCCGGGCATCGGCCCATCCGTGGTGATCCTGCGCGCAGGTGCCGTGATCGACGTGACCGAATCGGTCGTCTCCATGGCCGATTTTCTGGACAATGATCCAGCCGCCCGTTTCGATACCCTGACCGGGGAAACCATCGGCACCCCTGATGATCTGGTGCTGGACCCGGCCGAGATGGGCTATCACGGCACCCGGCCATGCCTGCTTGCCCCCTGCGATTTTCAGGCGCTGAAGGCCTGTGGGGTCACCTTTGCCCGCAGCATGGTCGAACGGGTGATCGACGAGCGCACATCGGGCGATCCGGCCCGCGCGGATCAGCTGCGCCAGCGCATCGGCGCACTGATCGGGGACAGCCTGTCAAATATCGAGGCTGGCTCGGCCAAGGCGGCCGAGGTCAAGGCGGCGCTGATCGCCGAGGGGCTATGGTCGCAATACCTTGAGGTCGGGATCGGCCCCGACGCCGAAGTCTTTACCAAATCCCAACCGATGTCGGCGGTCGGCCATGGCGCGCAGGTCGGCGTGAACCGCATCTCGAACTGGAACAACCCCGAACCCGAGGTGGTGCTGGCGGTGGACAGCAGGGGTAACATTCGCGGTGCGACGCTGGGCAATGACGTAAACCTGCGTGATGTCGAGGGCCGCTCGGCCCTGCTGTTAGGCAAGGCCAAGGACAACAACGCCTCCTGCGCCATCGGCCCCTTTATCCGGCTGTTCGACGATGACTTTACGCTTGCAGATATCGAAAAGGCGACGCTGACCATGTCGGTGACCGGCACCGACGGCTTTCACATGTCCGGCCGTTCGAACATGGCCGAAATCAGCCGCAAGCCCGCCGATCTGGTCGCCCAGACGATGAACGCCTCGCATCAATATCCCGACGGGTTCATGCTGTTTTTGGGCACGATGTTCGCGCCGACACAGGACCGGGCCGAAAAGGGTTCGGGCTTTACGCATAAAACCGGCGATGTGGTCGAAATCTCGACCCCGCTGCTCGGCACATTGCGCAATACCGTCGTCCATTCCGACGAGGCCGCACCTTGGACCTTTGGCACCCGCGCCCTGATGCGTAACCTGGCCGGACGGGGGCTGCTGTGAGCGACGCCACTCTGAAACTGGTCGTCACCGATCAGGCATTTGGCAATACCCGGCATGAGCAGGCTGCCGCCAGGGCTGCCGGCGCGACATTCGCCGAGTTTGCGTGCCGCAGCGAGGACGAAACGCTGGACGCCGTAAGGGGCGCAAATGCCGTGCTGAATAACTTTGCCCCGATGACCCGCAAGGTCATGGCCGCGATGGCGCCGGGCGCGGTCGTGGTGCGCTATGGGGTCGGCGTCGATAATGTCGATCTTGCCGCGGCGCGCGATCTGGGTGTGCGGGTCTGCAACGTTCCCGATTACGGGGTCGATGAGGTCGCCGACCATGCCGCCGCGATGACGCTGGCATTGGCCCGCAAGCTTGGCCGCTATGACAGCGGCATCCGCGCCGGAGAGTGGAAGATTGACCGGATGGTGGACGGCCTGCGCTCGCTGCGCGACACCACGGTCGGCCTGATCGGGCTGGGTCGGATCGCGCGGGCCTATGCGGCGCGGATGGCTGTTTTTGGTTGCCGTATCACCGGCTTTGACCCTTTCGTCCCCGAGGATCAGATCCGCGCGGCGGGCATCACCCCCCTGTCCCGCGATGAGGTGATCGGCACGGCCAATATCCTGTCGCTGCACGTCCCCCTGACGCCCGAGACCCGCCACCTGATCAATGCCGCCGCCATTGCACGGATGCCGAAAGGGGCGATCCTGATCAACTGCTCGCGCGGGGGGCTGGTGGACGAGGATGCGTTGGCCACAGCGTTGGTTTCTGGGCAACTGTCGGGCGCCGGTCTGGACGTCTTTGAAAAAGAGCCGCTGCCGCAGGACTCGCCCCTGCGCAAGGCGCCGGATGTGATCATGTCGCCCCATGCTGCCTTTTACTCCGACGCCTCGGTCGATGCGCTGCAAAGACTGGCATCCGAAGAGGCCTTGCGTGGACTTCGCGGTGAACCGCTGCGCTGCGCGCTGACCTGAGGGGGATCGAATGGACTACAGGACAAGACAGGATCTGACCGGCAGGCTGGCGCTGGTTACCGGCGCAGGTCAGGGCATCGGCGCCGCTATTGCCGAGGCGCTGGCCGGGACCGGGGCCGAAGTAATCTGCACCGACATCCAGCGCGACCGGGCCGAGGCGACCGCCAGCGATCTGACGGCCAAAGGCTTCGCCGCCCGGGCCAAGGCGCTGGACGTGACAGATAGCGCCGCAATCGAAACGCTGGCAAAGAGCCTGCCGCCACTGGATATTTTGGTCTGCAACGCCGGGATCGTTTCGAACACTCCGGCCGAGGAAATGACCGATGCAGAATGGGACAAGGTCATCGCCGTCAACCTGACCGGGGTGTTTCGCACCTGCCGCGGCTTTGGACGGCGGATGATTGAGGCCGGGCGCGGGTCGATCATCAATATCGGCTCGATGTCGGCCCAGATCGTCAACGTGCCACAACCGCAATGCCATTATAATGCGTCCAAAGCCGGAGTGCATCACCTGACGAAATCGCTGGCGGTCGAATGGGCCGCGCGGGGTGTGCGCGTCAATGCCGTTGCCCCGACCTATATCGAAACGCCGCTGCTGCACGGGCTGGAAGGCCAGCCGGGGCTGGTCTCTCGCTGGCTTGAGATGACACCCGCCGGACGGATGGGGCAACCACATGAGATCGCCTCGGTGGTGCAGTTTCTTGCGTCGGACGCATCAAGCCTGCTCACCGGTGCGATTATCAATGCGGATGCAGGCTATACTTGCATTTGACGGCCGCGCGACCCAGGATCACCGGACACCGTCAGGTTCTGACGGCCCACTTTCCGCGAACAAGGGAAAACAGGGATGAGTCACAGGGTCGTCGTCATCGGCGCGGGCTTTGCCGGGCTGCAAGTCGTGCTTGGCCTGAAGGGCGCGGATTGCGCCATCACCCTGATCGACCAGCGCAACCATCACCTGTTCCAGCCGCTGCTCTATCAGGTGGCGACGACGCTGCTGGCCACTTCCGACATCGCCTGGCCGATCCGCGCGCTGATGCGCGAGCGAAAGGACGTCACCACGCTGCTGGCGACGGTGGAAGGCATCGACCGAGCCGCACGCGAAGTCGTCCTGAGGAATGGCGAGCGCGTGCCCTATGACACGCTGGTCATCGCCACCGGCGCCCGCCACGCCTATTTCGGCAAGGACCAGTGGGAAGCCGATGCGCCGGGCCTAAAGACGCTGGAGGATGCGACCACGATCCGCCGCCGCCTGCTGCTGGCCTTCGAACGCGCCGAACTGGCCGAGAACGAGGAACAGCGGCAAGCGCTGCTGACCTTTGCCGTCATCGGCGCCGGACCGACCGGGGTCGAACTGGTCGGCATCATCGCCGAACTGGCGCATCGCATCCTGCCGCGGGAATTCCGCCGCATCGACACCCGGCAATCACGCATCCTGCTGCTCGAGGCCGGGCCGCGCGTCCTGCCCGCCTTCAGCGACAAGCTCTCGGATTATGCGAAGCGCGCGCTGGAGCGGCACGGCGTCGAGGTAATGACCGGCGCCCCGGTCACCGAATGCTCGGATGGCGGGATCGTGCTGGACGGGCGCTTCATCTCGGCCCGCACGGTGATCTGGGCGGCGGGGGTCCAGGCCTCGCGCGCCAAGGACTGGCTGGGGGCCGAGGCGGACCGCGCCGGCCGCGTCGTGGTGACGCCCGAACTAACCCTGCCCGGCGATCCGGCGATCTTCGTCCTGGGCGACACGGCGCATGTCGAGTCAGGCGGCCAGTCCGTGCCAGGCGTGGCGCCCGCCGCCAAACAACAGGGCAAGCATGCGGCCCGGACCATCCGTGCAAGGCTTGCGGGCAGGCAAGGGCCGGGGCCGTTCCGCTATCGCGACATGGGCAACCTCGCGACCATCGGGCGCAATGCGGCGGTGATCGAGTTCGGGCGCTTCAGGATGACCGGCTGGTTTGCTTGGTGGATCTGGGGAATCGCCCATATCTATTTCCTGATCGGCACCCGCTCGCGGCTGTTTGTCGCGCTGAGCTGGCTGTGGGTTTTCCTGTCCGGGCAGAACTCCGCCCGGCTCATCACCCAGAAGGAAACGCTCAAGGAAGCCGCGGACGAGGCGCACCGGGATCTATAAAAATTGGCCGTGCCGCTCAGGGCGCAACCCTAGCGTGTCTTCGATAGCTATCGCCCCCCGTGAGAGAGCCGATTTAAGCCAGCCGTCATTCGGGCATTCATGCCCGGATCGCCGCCCAGGCCATGTCGGCAATCACCCGTCGTGCGGCTGCAGCCACCAGGATCGCACGGTCCGCGCCCATCGCAAGCGCCGTCCGCAGCGTCTCGGCTGCCTGCTTCACACCGATCGAAACCGCGATCACCTCAGAGGCCTTCCCGGACTCCTTCAGGCGGATCGCCTCCTCAACCGCAATCTCGTCGAACGGGTTCATCGACATCCTGACGTTCGCAAGATCAACACCAGTGCCGTCAGACCTAACACGAGCCTTAACGTTGCAGTCAATCACACGCTTCAATGGCACGAGAACCTTCATCGGCCGCTCCCCTTTGGGTTCAGGCTCGCGACACGGTCCAGCGCCGCAAGCAGTTCCAGCCGCATCTGCGCGACAATATCTGCCAAAGGCTCGGTTCTGTGGACCGCGCCAAGGCTTTGCCCGACCGAAAGGACGCCCCGGCTGACATCGCCGGTTTCATAGGCGCGGCGGCCGATGATGCCGCTGATCAGCGGCATGAGATCGTCGATGGTCGCATCGGGTCGGGTGGTCTCAAGCTCATGCAGTTCGCGCATGGTATCATTGGCAAGCGCCCGCACCGTATTGCGGATCGTATGCATACCCAGCGCAGTGTCATTTTCGGTCGCGCGGATCAGCGCCTGTTTATAGGCGTCATGGGCCCAGATCTCATCCGCGACCAGAAACCTTGTGCCGACCACAGCGCCGGCACCGCCCATGGCAAGGATCGCCGCCACCTGTGCGCCGGTACCAACCCCGCCGCCGATCAGCCAGGGGATGTCGAGCCGCGCCCCGGCAAGCCCGGCATTGACAAAACTGCCGATAAGGTCCAGCCCGGGGTGACCGCCGCATTCCGCACCAACGATGGTAACCGCATCGACCCCGATTTCCTGCGCCTTGACAGCATGGCGCAGGCTGGCAACCTTGTGCAGCACCCTGATGCCCGCCGCGCGGGTAATCGGCAGATAGGCTGCGGGGCTGCGGCCCGAGGTTTCGATAAAGCGCACCCCCTCTTCGGCGACGAGGCGAAAGACCCCGGCCGTGCGGTCACTGTCAACCAGCTTGGGCAGCATCGAGATATTGACGCCAAACGGCAGATCCCCGGCCAGTTCCCGACAGCGGCGGATTTCATCACGCAGCGCCTGCGGATCGGGAAAGCTGGCTGCGGTGATAAAACCGATGATCCCGGCCTGCGCCGCCGCCGCGACATATTCGGCATTCGCAAGCCACATCAGCCCACCCGCAACAATGGGCAGGCGGGTGCCGAACAGGCGCGTGACGGGGGTATCAAATTCAGGCAGCGGCGCAGAGGGATAAGAAGGCTCCGTCGGAAAAACCGGAAGGCGACGTTCACGGAATGCGCTGATGCCCTCGGCCGCCTCTGGACTGCCAAGTGCATGGGCCATCGCGGCCTTTTCAGCCTCAAGCTGATCGTCAAAGCCCTGATCAGAGGCACCGTCGAGCAGCGCGAGAATGGCCGATTGCGCCCCCCTTGCCCCCTGCGCCAGCTCCGAGGCCAGCCCCAGCGCCGCCTGCAAAGCCTGACCCGCAGGGACGAGACGGTTGATGACGCCCAGCTCGGCCAGTCGCCGCGCCGGAAAGCGCCCGCCCAAAAGCGCAAGTTCAGCCGCAGCCTGCGGCGGCAGAGCGCGCAAAAGCGAGGCCGTGCCGCCGCCATCCGGCACCAGCCCGGCCTTGACATAGGCCATCGACATATAGCTGTCTTCGGCGGCGACGATCAGATCGGCAGCCAGCGCGATCGAGGCCCCCGCCCCGGCCGCACCGCCCTCGATCGCCGCAATCACCGGCTTGGGGCAGCTGCGAATGCGCCGCACCAGCCGGTGCAACAGCTCGATCCGCGCCGCCCTTTCCGCAGGTGGCAGGGCCGCGCGCGTGGCCAGCTGGTTCAGGTCACCGCCGGCGCAGAAAAATCCCCCCGCACCCTGCAGGACGATATTGGCAATCCCGGCATCGGCCAGCGCCAGATCCAGACCAGCATTCAGCCCGTCATAGATCGCGGGGCCAAGAACATTGCGCTTTTCCGGCACATTCAGGGTCAGCACCAGGGTCGCGCCATGGCAGGCAGAAAGCACCGGCTGGTGGGCGGCTGAATTCATCTGCGCCTCATCATGCGAAAGATGGCAGAGCCGGTCGCCAGCAGACGGCCGGTTTCATCGCGCAACTCGGCCTCAAGGAATTTCAGGCTGCGTCCACCGCCGGTCACGCGCCCCGTCGCAGAGACGCGCTGCCCCGCTGTGGCACCGGCGATGAAATTCACCGACAGCGTAACAGTCACGGCCGAGACATCCATATCCCCGGTCGCCTCGCGCAGCGCCACGCCGCAGCCATTGTCGAGCAGCATCGACACAAAGCCGCCGTGCAGCACCCCCAGCCGGTTCAGATGCTGAGGCCCGACCTCAAGCGAGCACGAGCCCCCCTCGCCCCCCGGCGCGGCCACGACCGAGCGATAGCCCACCAGTTCGCTTGCGCCAGAGGCATCCACGGGCAGAAATTGCCCCTCGGCAGGGGGTCCGATCTGGGGATCGGCCATCACGCGGCCTCAGCGATAGGCTGCAGACGGATCATGCGCAGGGCGTGATCGTTACGATCCCCCAGCTGATGGTCGATCATCACCAGACGTTTGGCATAATGAGAGCCGGGATATTCCCAGGTCATGCCGATACCGCCATGCAGCTGGATCGCCTCTTCTGCGATTTTGCTGCCCATCCGGCCGATCAGGTTCTTGGCCATCGAGACGGTCCGCGCCTGCGCGGGCGTGCCATAGGCCGCGACCGCCGCAATGGTGATCGAACGGCATTGCTCGCGTTCGACGACCATATCGACAATCCGATGCTGAAGCGCCTGAAAGCTTGCCAGACTGCGGCCAAACTGTTTGCGCTGCCTGAGATAGTCGATGGTGATGTCGATCAGATGCGACATCGCGCCGACCGCCTCGGCGCAAAGCGCGATACGGCCAAGGTCCAGCGCATCCTCGATCAGCCCGCCACAGTCGGGCGACAGACATTCAGCCCGCAACCCATCCAGAACGATATCGGCAATGCCGCCGCCGTCGATCATCGGCGCCGCAATCAGATCAGGCTGATTAACCAGGAACAGGCCAAGCGTGCTGCCGTCCGCCCCTGTGATACGAGCAGCGACCAGAACCAGATCGGCACCGGGCGCACCATAGACGGCGGATTTGCGCCCGCTTAGACGCCAGCCATCGCCCTCGGGCCGGGCCGAGGCGTCAAGGCAGAACAGATCGCATGCTGCCTGCGGTTCAAAAGCCGCCAGCGCCGCGCGGCTTTCGCCGCTGATCACCCGCCCGACCAGATCGGACCGGCCAAGCGCCGCAAGCAGGCGCAGACCAAGCAGCGTCCCCAGCATCGGCTCGGCGCACAAGCCCTGACCCAGCTCTTCAAAGATCACGGCAACGTCGTCGGCGGTACCGCCAAAGCCGCCCTGCTCCTCGGACACAAAGGCCCCGATCACGCCCAGTTCGGCAAGGCCTGACCAGACCTCGGGTGCATGAAAGGGTGCGGTAAAGGCTGCGCGGTTTCGCGTCTCGATATCGTAATTCGCGGCCAGAAAGCGGCGCAGTGAACCGGATAGAAGCTGATGGTCCTCGGACAGATTGAAATCCATCGGATCACTCCCTGAACAGTTCTTTGGCAACGATGTTGCGCTGGATTTCGTTGGAACCGCCAAAAATCGACAGCTTGCGGTGGTTGAAATAAACCGGCGCGGCCCGGGCTGCCTCGACAGGCACGGTCAGTTCGTTTTCGGACAACTCATCCGCTATCGGCGCCGCCTGCGCGCCCAAAGCCGAACGATAAAGGTCCTGCAGCGCCTGCCGGACCTGCGTGCCCTTGAGTTTGAGCAGAGAGCTTTCGATCCCGCCCGCAGCCCCGTCCCGGGCATTGGCAAGCATCCGCAGATTGGTGATGCGCAGGGCCTCAAGCTCTGCCTCGATCTCGGCCGCGCGCGCGGCATAAAGCGGGTTTTCAGACAGGCGCTGCCCATCGCGGATAATCTCGCGCGCCAACCGCCGGAAACGCTCAAGGTTGTTGATTTCCGTCGAGACGTGACCC